>JAFXEA010000279.1 GCA_017521065.1 Kiritimatiellia bacterium
ACGGACCTGTGTGGTATCATACCGCTCACAGGACAGATGACCAAGCACTTCAATGTTCGCAAGGTTGGATTCAACGACACAGATCCGCAATTTATGCCGAAAGTGGATGAGTGGGCTCCATTGTATCATGTCTCCACAAACGCTTTGCCGCCATGTTGCTTTCTTACGGGCGGAAGAGATATCGAATGGAAAGCACGAGTGGAAGAGAATGAGCTTCTTGCCGCCTCCCTTCGCGCATGCGGGCACAAGAACATCGAGTTTCATGAAACCGAGGGGAATCATGGCGGCGGCGTGTATCCAAGCCGTTATTTTCTTCGTGATTTTGTCATGAAGACCTGTAATGCAGGCGGCATTGCGAGACTGTCCGATGGTGAATGCACCGTGCTGACCGGTGGCCAGATGGCAGATTCGCTTGTCGCACCGTATCTGCAGGTGCTGTGGAGCACGCGCTTCCCCGGTTCGGAGGCGAAGGTGATCGCCGCCGCAACTCCGGAGGACTGCAGCAGCAGGAAAGGCCGTTTCGGTTTCAAGCCTGACCGCGTTTGGGTCTTCTCGCAGGGTGATGAGGTTGCATCGGAATGTGAGGCATGGTCTCGTTCGGGGGTTAAGCAGGTGCTCAGGCTGACATCTTCGCCGAAGAGTATGGATGACGTAATGTTCAAAACTGAGCGGTACATGAATGCGGCGAAAGATGTTTCGCAGACGTCGAAAGATTTCTTTACGGCAATGCTGCTGGTGGATACCATGCACATATGTCCGATTGTGGCACGGGTTGCTATTGATGCGAAGAAAGGCGTTGCGTTTGCGCCCGCGTCCTCAAATCACAGGGATGCCGCCGGCAAAAGACTCCCGGATTGCTTCAACGTGAAAGTGCCACGGGTTGATGTGCGGAAGAATGGCATAGCGTTTACATATGCACCGAAGGCCTTGCCCTTCCCGGTGACGGACGAATACAGGGAGGTGGAGAAGTTCTATCCTTTGACAGGACGCTTCAACCAGGAGATATTGGCGGTTGAGCGGCTCCGTCCCGGAACGTACGAGCTTGCATTCGACGGGGTGAAGGTCGGCGAATTCACAGCGGAGGAATTCGCGAAGGGCGTCAATATCGCGACCCTCGATACGCCAAACCAGCGCAAGGCCGCTTCTCTCGTGAAGCTTGCCGAGAAGCTGAACGGTATGAATTCCGCATTGGCTGAAAAGCGCAAGGCGGCGGTTCTGGCGGCGATGGAGGATGTGTATGAAATGCTGAATGCCGTCCGTCCTGCAGTGTCCCGCGTGACCCTGAAACTGAAGTCGAAATAAGCTTTTCTTTTCAGGTTCAGTACATCATGATGTGGTGCCCACGCTTCGAACGGGAATGTAAATGGGGGTGACTTGTTTTTCTCTTCGACCTTGCAGGCTGTGCAGAAGTGTAGGAGATGTAGAAAAGATCTACTGATTCTGCGCTTCTACACGGCCTGAAAACGTCATGAGGAAAATGTAGGCAGGAGATGGAAAGCCGTCTTTTGACACTACGCATCCTTCAAAGGGTCCCCACAGACTTCAGCTTTTGGGATTCTGATGGCATGGAGTTTCGTGAACTCTGTCATTTGCGAGTGACGGGATGGTAGTCCATTCCCAGTTCCTTCGCCCATTTGAAGACAACATCCCAAAAATCACATGTGAAGCCAGAGGCACCCAACTTCGCCGCCTGACGAAAGTTTTCGCGCGTTTTGACTCCGTAAACACGAAAATCAATCCCTGCCGCCCGGATTGCGTCCGCATCGGCACGGGTCATCACGTCGACAGTCGATATGCTTTGCGGACAGAATACGTCGATTTTCGCCTTTTTGCACATGTCGATCCAGTATTCGGCGGAAAACGCCTTGTCTTTGGGCAACTTCACCAAATAAATCGTGCGGTATTTCGGATAGCGGGCTTTCAGGTCCTTCAAGGCATCATAGGAAAATGCAGAGACCACTATGTTCGACTCGCTGAGACCGGCCTTTTTGACCGCCGCATCAAACAGGTCGGGATATTCCTTTGAATAGCCCTTTATCTCCGCCTGGAGAATCCTGTCTTTCGGTACAACAGCCATCACTTCATCAATGAGCGGAATGCGGTATATGCGCGAGAGACCGGACTTTGCACCAAGATCGATGGTTTTAATGTCCTCAGGCGTCAGATCGGGAATGCGTTTTTTGATTCCAGTGTAGCGTTCAAGATCCTTTCTGGTATGGATGCACACCATCTGGCCATGGCGCGTATGGTGGAAATCAGTCTCAACGCATATGGCTCCGGCTTCATATGCGCGGCGGATCGCCTCCACAGTGTTTTGCGGAACCTTCTTGTCCCACATTCCGCGGTGAGGGATCAAGATTGGCCGGGTTACGCTTCCCTCGGCGGCGCTATCCGGTGCACCGAACGCAACAAACGCAGAGAAAACTGTGCATGCTGAAAGTAAAATATTTAATTTCACTGTTTATTCCTCTTTAAGTCTTCAAAATACCACTATCCCATAGTGGGACAGAATCCTGTATCTAGATGGCTTAAAAGATATCATAAACCAATGCTTTGCGTCAATAGAGAGTTTTACTGCTTGAAAATGATTTTATCGTTAATTTCAAGCGGAATGCGCAGGTTGCGTTACATGGTCAAAAGGAGAAAATAACGGCGTTTTACAGATAAAAATCATGTGTATGCTTGACGAGATGCGGGCGAGATGCGCCTGTCGCGGAGCGATCAGGTCGCCCGAAGTTGCGAAGCAACGAGCCGCAACGCGGTCGCA
>JAFXEA010000280.1 GCA_017521065.1 Kiritimatiellia bacterium
ACTTCCAACCCTCATTCGGGCGGAGCTACGGGAAGACCAGAAATCCCGAAAACCCTTATTTTGCACACGGAAGTGGATGGTGGAGATAAGGGGAGTCGAACCCCTGACCTTCTCAATGCCATTGAGACGCTCTACCAACTGAGCTATATCCCCAAAAAAGAAAACGCGTATATGGTATCAAAATACAGAGGTGAGTGCAAGCGTTTTCTTTTTAAATTTTTGATATGGTGAAAATGGAGGGCTAATGATATACTTCGTGACATGAAAAACAGCGATTTCAAGGTGTGTTCTGAAGTAGCCGTCCCGTGCGGATGCGGCGTTTAAGGCAGGTGTGGGTATGGCGAACCGATTTTCAGTAGTTCTTGTCCGGCCGGAGATACCGCACAACACTGGTGCGATAGGAAGGTTGTGTGTCGGTCTTGGCGTGCCGCTTCATCTTGTTCGTCCGCTGGGTTTTCATCTAGACGACAGATCTATCGCCCGTGCAGGGCTGGACTATTGGCCGCACCTTGATGTGTCAATCCACGATACTTGGGATGAGTATCTTGAAGCTGTGAATCCGAAACGGATGATGATGCTTTCGACGCATGGGGAAAAGTCGCTTTACGACTGCCGGTTCGAGGAAGGCGACGCGCTTGTGTTCGGAAACGAGAGTTCTGGGTTGCCGAAGGATTTCTACGGACGTTACCGCGAATCGCTTTTCCGCATCCCCATGCCAGGCGAACATGCGCGGTCGATCAATCTTGCAAATGCCGTATCCATCGCGGCATATGAATGTTTCCGTCAGATGATATAAGAAAAGGAGAATGCTGAAATGTACAAGAACCGTTCAGAAGACACACTTTCAATAGACAGGCGGCAGTTTGTCGCTGGGGCGATTGCGGCAGGTTTGACCGGGATGACATGGGGGAATCCTTCGTCTGTTGCCGCTGACGATATCTCCAAGTGGCATAACGAGACGGAGCAGGTTTCGCCTGAAGTCTACAGGCAGTACATGGCCGATGGTGGAACGCGTGGTTTTGCCAGCCTTGAAAAGCTGGAGGCGGCATTTGAAAAGGTCATGCACGAAGTGAAGAACACAAAAGTGAGTGACATCCCTGCGGTGTGGAGCGTCTATAACATGGGGTATGTCATCAAGACGCGCGAATCGCTTTTTTCGATAGATCTTGTCCATCGCCGTGACATGGAGTTTGCCTCCATGCTGGATTTCGCTCTTGTCACGCACAACCATGGCGACCATTACAGGAGGAATCTGTGCAAGGCTGTTGCCGACCGGAAGAAGCCGGTGATTTCAAACTTCATTCCGGTCAAGGGATATACGCGGGCGAAAAAGACGTTCAAGATAAAGGATGTGGAGATACGCACGTCGCTGATAGACCATAATGACTGGCTTATCGATTTCACGACGGCCTTTGAGATCAAGGTCGGAAACTGGACGCTCTACCACACCGGCGACAGCGGCAGGGGTACGGAGCCGAAGCTTGAGACCGTATGGGGGCGTCCGGATCTGTGGCTCTTCTTTCCGGGGTGCGGAATCGACACGGCGAAGGCCGTTGCGAAAATCAAGGCGAAGCGCATAGTGTTCGGACATCTTTGGGAACTTGAGCATAAGCAGAACCACATGGGACGGCTTGACGAGCCGCTGTTGCGCCGTGCGCTTGTCCATGCGGCGAAGGGTGGGAGCAAGAACGTCTCTCTTGCCTTCTGGGGCGACAGGATCGTTTGATGGCGGCTCAACATTCCCATTCAGATGAACTTATCGGGTTTTTACGTCCGGCGATTTCTAAATTGCCGCCTAGATTGTCTGTGTGAGCGGGATATGGTATAATTTGTGGTTCAAAAGGTTGAGAACATGGAAATAAAAGCCAACAGAAGAGACTTTCTTAAAGGTGCCACGATAGCGGCAAGCTTCTTGCCGAGCTTCAGCATCATCGGAGACGACAAGAACAAGCTGCCGGAGGATAAGCGTCCCATCGGTCCTGATGACGCTACGATCAACGTTGCGATGATCGGCTGGGGAGCTGAAGGCCGTGTGCTTTCTGCCTCGCTCGCCCGCATTCCGGGTGTCCGCGTCCGTGCCGTCTGCGACATATGGAAGTTCCAGTGCCAGCAGGCGAAGGCGTTCTTCCGCGGCTACGGGATGGATATCAAGACCTATGAAGACTACCGCGACATGCTCGACAAGGAGGACAAGAACATCGACGCGGTTGTCGTTGCAACTCCCGACTGGATGCACTGCGAGCATACCTGCTACTGCCTGCGCAAGGGCAAGCATGTATACTGCGAGAAGGAGATGAGTAACAAGCTCGAGGAGGCGGCTGAGATGTGCCGCGTCCAGCAGGAGACGGGCAAGCTTCTCCAGATCGGCCACCAGCGCCGTTCAAATCCGCGCTACCGCCACTGCTTTGAGCACATTGTTCCCAACATGCTTGGCCGCGTGACCACGGCGTATGCGCAGTGGAACCGTACGCTTGCGCCGTTCTTTTCTGTGAAGCGTCCGCCGAAGCAGTCGATCCTCACGAAATACGGCTACACCAATGCCGAGCAGTATCTCAACTGGCGCTGGTTCCACAAGTACGGTGGCGGATCGATGGTGGATCTCGGCTCCCATCAGATCGACCTTTTCTTCTGGGCGTGGGGCGTTCCGCCCTCCAGTGTGACGGCCATCGGCGGACTTGACGCATTCACGCCGCGCCGCCAGACGTACGACCGCGTCTACTGCATCTACGAGTTCACGATGCCAGACGGCACGAAGAACGAGGCGGTTTATCAGGTCATATCGTCCAACGCCCGCGGCGGATTCTACGAGCAGTTCATGGGCACGAACGCCGCGCTCACGATTGCCGAGATTTCGGCGCGCGGCAACACCGTCCAGCGAGAGTTGCGCAAGGGTGGCTTCTCGGATGCCGAATGGCAGACGTTCATTGACAAGGGCTGGATCCTTCCGACCGAAGGCGACAAGATCAAGAAAGAGGTCACGAAGGACATTGCTGTCGATACGCGCATCTCCGCGCAGGCCACGGGCAATCCGCTCGCGGTTGAGATGAACAAGCCAGCGCACATGCCGCACCTCGAGAACTTTTTCGCGGCGTGCCGCCACGGAGAGAAGCTCAACTGTCCGGCAGAGCTTGCGTATGAGTCGGCGGTCGCCGTTCTTGCGGCGAACACAGCCGCCGACACGCGCAAGACCCACTACTTCAAGCCCGAGGATTTCAAGGTTCCTCCGCGCAAGGCGTAACCGAACCGTTTTTACATTAATGCGATAGACTGATTTCAAGAAAGGTAGATAGAGATGGCGAACGATGCAGCGGCCCAGAAGGCCCAGAACTTTACTAACCGTGGACGTCAGGCGATGGAAGGCAGGAAATTCGATCTTGCCGCCGAGATGTTCTTGCAGGCATTGACCTTTGTCCCTGATGCGCTTGAGACGCGGCGTCTTCTGCGCACGGCGCAGATCATGAAGTTCAAGATGAACCCGCCCGGCGCACTTGCGCTCAAGATGCAGGGAATGGGCAACTATTTCACCCGCCAGAAGATTCTCGGTCTTGCCAAGAAGGGGCAGGGCATGGAGGCGATGGCCGAGGCCCGCTTCCTGA
>JAFXEA010000281.1 GCA_017521065.1 Kiritimatiellia bacterium
ATCATGAAGTTCAAGATGAACCCTCCCGGTGCACTTGCGCTTAAGATGCAGGGCATGGGCAATTATTTCGCCCGCCAGAAGATCCTTGGCCTCGCCAAGAAGGGGCAGGGCGTCGAGGCGATGGCTGAGGCCGAAAAGCTTCTCATGCAGAATCCGCTCGATCCGGACAACATCGAATGTGCGGTGAAGGCAGCCGAGGCTGCGGGCAAGCCCGAGGCTGCGGCGATTTCCGTCGAGGCTGCGTACGAGAGCGGCAACAACGATCCCGCTCTCCTTGAGCGCGTCGCCACGTACTACACTCTCGCCAAGCGTTTCGACAAGGCGCGTGACGTCTATCACAAGCTTGCCGCGCTCAAGCCCGGCGACCAGCGCATCCTCCAGCTCCTCAAGAACACCGAGGCGCAGGCTACGATGTCCGCAGGCTGGAACGATGCCGTGGGCAAGAAAGGCGGCTTCCAGCAGCTCATCGCGAACAAGGAGCAGGCGAAGAAGCTCGATCAGGCCAACAAGGCGATGGTAGTCGGCGACGATGCCGATGCTCTCATCGCAGAGAAGCTTGCGCAGATCGAGAAGGAACCGGGTAACCTCAACTTCTATCGTGCGTTGGCGCGTATCTACGTCCAGAACAAGCGCTTCCCCGAGGCCATCGAAATTCTTGAGAAGGCCGTTGCGCTCAACAATTCCGATCCTGAACTTGACCGTATGCTTTCCTCCACCCGCACGGCCGACTACGAGTACCGCATCGAGCAGCTCAAGGCGGCGGGCAAGGAGGACGAGGCCGCAGAGCTCGAGGGCGAGAAGAACCAGTTTGTGTTCGACGATCTCGCCGCTCGTGTGGAGCGCTATCCGAACGATCTGCACCTGCATTTCGAGCTAGGTCTCCAGTACTTCACCTATGAATACTATGATGAGGCGGTTCAGCATCTCCAGCTCGCCCAGAAGAGCCCGAAGGATCGTCTTGAATCGCTCTACTATCTTGCGATGTGCTTCGTGAAGAAGGGGCAGAACGACATGGGCGTCATGCAGCTTGAGACCGCCCGTGACCAGATCCCCACCATGGACGAGCTCAAGAAGAAGATCGTTTACCAGCTCGGTCTTTGCGCCGAAGATGCCGGCGACTACGAGAAGGCGTATGCCTACTACAAGGATGTCTATTCCACAGACGTCACGTTCGCCGATCTCAACACGCGCATGCTTGACGTGGCGGCGAAACTGAAGAAGTAGCCGTTGGTTTTAAGCCGGAGACGGTCGTCATGAAACGGAAGTACGTTTGGATATATTCGTCGTATGCCGTGGCGGCGATCGTCGTCGGACTGTGCTTTTTCGTGAACCGCTGGCGCACCGCGCAGCGTCATGCGTACGTTCCGGAGGATCTTTCGGCTGAATATGCGGCCTGGGGGATTGATGCGGACGGAATGAAGGAGTTCGTTGCGCTTCCTGTGCATCTTCCGTACAATCCCATTGCCTCAAGGCTGGGGATTGACATGTTCACGTCGAAGAAGATGGGACCCTACTCCAGATCGTGCGTGTCGTGCCATCCGCAAAGCGGCGGCGGTGCGGATGGCCGTCGCCATTCCGGGGTGTTTACGCGTCCAGCCTATAATGCAGTGTTCGGCAAATACTATCTGCATGATGGATCCATCTCCAATTTTCCGGATCTTGTCCGTTGCATGATAGAGGATACCCGTTTCATCGGGGCTGGATCCTTGTCCAACGCTGTCGCCAGACTCAATGCCGACGGACGGATAAGAAAGCGTTTCGAGACGCATTATGGCGACGGGAATTTTGTCGGAACGAATCTCGTTGATTCTATCGTCAACTTCTCCCGTACGCTAATGACGGCAAACGGGCCTTTCGACCGTTTCTGCGGTGGAAGGGATGCCTTGGATGCTGAACGGCTTGCGGGATTTGAGCAGTTTAAGGCGAGGCGCTGCGCACGTTGTCATTCAGGTCCCTCACTTGGAACGCGTGTGGTCACCGAGGATGGGGTGAGGGTGCCATCTCTGCGTGGACTTTCGAAGCGTGGCATATATCAGGCGAACGGAAGCCTGTATTCCGATTTGGCTGCTGCTGTCGCGATGATGCCCGGAAGCGATTTCGAGGATGATGATAAAAGTCGTCTTTCTCTGTTGGCATTTTTGCGCTGTTTGTGATAAACTCCGCGCCGTTTTTAATCAACAACAGGCAACCGAGGAAAGGAGGCGAGGCAATGATGACCATATACAAATGGGAGAACGGAGGTCTCAAGGAGACTTCGGAGTTTTCGCCATCCTGCTGGATAAATCTTGCCGAACCCACGACTGCCGAGCTTGAGCAGGTTCTTTCCTTCTCCAAAGTTCCGCGGGACTTCCTTACTGACCCCCTTGACCGAGAGGAACGTCCGCGTTTTGAGAATGAGGATGGTGTGTCCCTTGTCATTGTGCACGTTCCGTATCCGGTCCGTGGCGATGAGGATGACGAAACCGTTCTGCCGTACGAGACGATCCCTCTCGGGGTTGTGCTTTTTGGTCAGTCGGTGATAACGATCTGCTCACAGCCGACCCCTGTCACGGCGGCGTTTCTCGACCAGATCAGAAGGGTCTGTCCCCCGAGCGACAGCAACCGATTTCTGTTCCGCCTTCTGTGGCATGCCGCCGTTCTCTTCCTTCGCTATCTGCGCGACATGCATGCTAAGACGGAGGATCTCGAAGAGGATCTGCACGAATCGATCTCAAACGAGGCGCTGTTGAAGCTCCTTACATATCAGAAGGCGCTTGTGTACTTCTCCACATCTTTGAAGGCCGACAACATCCTGATCAACCGTCTGGACCATGCGCGTCAGCTGAACCTGACTGAGGATGACCACGACATGCTTGAGGATGCGGAGGTCGAATACCAGCAGGCCCTTGAAACGGCGACGATCCACGCGGCGGTTTTGAACGGCACGATGGATACGTTCGCATCGGTCATAAACAACAACCTGAACAGGGTCATGAAGTGGCTTGCCGTCGCGACGATCTTTCTCGCAGTTCCCACGGTCGTCACCTCTGCGTTCGGCATGAACGTCAACCTTCCGTTCGTGCATGACCCAAGCCAAGGTGCTGCATGGGTGTTCTGGGCTTTGTCAGGAATGTGCGTCGTGATTCTCGCCGCAATCAGCGTACTGCTCGTCTATCTCAAGAAGAAACGCGTGTTCTGATAGTTGCAGCTGCCGTCTATTCTCACTTTCTCAGACTCCACGGTGTATTTTGCTTCGCTGAGCGAGAAGAACTAACAAGATTTAATTATAGTTTTCAAGTTGAGCCCTCTTTGCAACTTGATTGCAAAGAATTACTTGCTAAATGATAGAGCGATCAGCACTAATCACTAAACAGCTCTAAAAATAAATTTTCGTTTTGTTTGATTTTGTGCTTGCATTTGGTGGGGCGTTGTGTCATAATGTGTGGCGATGTGGGGGAATAAGGGTTTGTTTCCCAAATGGTGAATATGGCAGAGAATATTGAAAAAACGGTGGTAAAACAGGCTGTAAACGGCCTGGTTGATACCTTCTGCCATAATCTCGACCCCAAGAAGAGATTGACGATCCCGAGCGAGTGGCGCGATGCTCTCGGCAATCCAACGTACATTTACGTGATGCCTTCAGCCAGCGAGGAGTGTCTTGAGCTTGTTCCGGCGGAGTTGATGGAGCGTACCCTGCAGCAGTACCAGAGCGCGGACATCTTTGATGAAGA
>JAFXEA010000282.1 GCA_017521065.1 Kiritimatiellia bacterium
GATTCGTCGTACGGACGCTCCTCGATTCCCGTCATCTCGCCATCGTCGTCAAGGAGAATCTCCGTTTCTGGGACCTCAAGGTCCAACGCTCCGGCGGCGAAACGCAGTTTGCGCAGCTGCTGTGCAAGCTCATGTATGGCAAGGACGGCGGCGACCTGACGCTTCGGGATTCCGGCGCTGTTGCGTCCGTTTATGAGAGCCATCACCTGTTCGTAGGTGAAGCGGACCTGCGAACGGATTACAGACTTTGCGAATCTGCGGTCGATGCAGCGTCCGTTGCGGTCGAAGGTGAGAAACGCGGAGAACGCAAGCCTGTCCTCTCCCGGAACGAGCGAACACACGCCGTTGGAGAGCGCCTCCGGCAGCATCGGCACAACGCGGTTCAGAAGGTACACGCTTGTGGAACGGCGGCACGCCTCGCGGTCGAGCGCTGATCCTGGCGTCACGTAATGCGATACGTCGGCTATGTGTACGCCAAGGATGCGGTTGCCTTTGCGGTCCTTTTCTATCGACAAGGCATCGTCAAAATCCTTCGCAGTGACCGGATCGCACGTAAAGATGAACTTTTTCCGTAGGTCAAGCCGATCTTTCCTCCATTCGACCCCTGTGGCTTCTATACGCTTCGCCTCATCCAACACCACTTTTGAAAAACGTTCCGGAAGGTTATACTGTTTCATGACGGCCTTGATGTCGTCTTTGGCCGTATACCCCTTCACAAGCGGAAGTTTTTCCCTTTTCTCGCCCCTTATATCTGTCTTATTCTTTTTCACGCCCTAAATTATACCATATGAAACCGAAATGCACAAAAAGAGCCCAAAGGACGTAATGTCAAATTTTGTTCTAAGATGCTAAAATGAGAATTCAAACATGGTATAATTCACACATTTTAGAAAAGGCAGGAGAGTTCAGATGATAGAGGTTAAAGAAACGGTGTTTGACCGGCTCGGAAAACGCGTTCGCGATGCAATCGTTGAGTTGGGATATTCCATCCCCACTCCAATTCAGGAAAAGGCGATTCCGCCGCTTCTGGATGGACGTGATCTTATCGGTTGCGCACAGACTGGCACAGGCAAGACTGCTGCATTCCTGCTTCCGATTATCGAACGTCTCTCCGATCCAAAGATCCCCCACAACAAGCCGGGGCATCCTCGCGCCCTTGTGCTGAGCCCCACGCGCGAACTCGCTGCCCAGACCTGCGAGAATCATGTAAAGTACGCGAAATATACGCACACCAAATATGCCTGTGTGTTCGGCGGCGTGAACCAGTACAGTCAGGTTAAGGACATTCGCCGCGGCGCGGAAATCGTGATTGCAACGCCCGGCCGTCTCATGGACCTGATGACGCAAGGCGAAGTCTATCTCGACAAAATCGAATATTTCGTCCTTGACGAGGCGGACCGTATGCTAGACATGGGCTTCCTTCCGGATATCCGCCGTGTCCTCTCGAAACTTCCGGTCAAGAAGCAGTCGATGTTCTTCTCCGCGACTCTTTCTCCCGAGATTCTGAAGCTTGCCGGAGAACTGGTGAAAGATCCGGTTCAGGTGATGATATCCCCTGAAACCCCCACTGTGGATGCGATCAACCAGAAATTGATGTGCGTCGAGAAGAACAACAAGGACAATCTTCTCTGCTGGCTTCTCGAGGAAAACCCTGAATGGGACAAGGTGATCGTATTTGCGCGCACACGCCATGGCGCAGACCGCGTCCTGAAGAAACTGCTTAAGAAGAAGATCGCAGCCGCCGCCATCCATTCGGACAAGACCCAAGCGCAGCGCACCCGTGCACTTACCGGATTCAAGAGCGGAAAGCTCCGTGTGCTTGTCGCAACGGATATCGCAAGCCGCGGCATCGATGTTCCCGAAGTTGATCTAGTCGTGCAGATGGAACTGCCGCTGGAGACAGAATCTTACGTACACCGCATCGGTCGAACTGCCCGCGCGGGCAAGGGTGGTGCGGCAATTGGATTTGTCGCGCCTGAGGAACGCGTGCTTGTCAAGGCTGTGGAACGGTACATCAAGAAGTCGATTCCAGTTGATCGCGACCAACCGTACCATGTGGATGTTGCCGGTAAGGATAAAGGCGGCCTTCCAACCGCACCTTGGATCAAAGGCAAAAAGTTCCGCGAATTGGCAGGCGAAGGGCAGAAAGGCGGCAAGCCCCATCGTCGCCGTGGACATGGACGCCGTCAACCTGACTTCGGACAGAAAGCCCGCTTCTCGTAACGGGAGCAGTCAATCACCCTTTTGAGGCGCTAAAATTACCATCGGTTGGTTTGGCTTTATGTTATCCCCTTGTCAACAGTTGGAATGCTGTGTCACCGGAGATTTTTCCGGCGTTCTTCTTTGGTCAATGGGAGGTTGAGAAACGATGTGAGGAATTCTGCCGGGCTTTGCCACGGAGCGTCCGTGCCGAAGAGGATGCGCTCAGCGCTGATCTTGAAGCTGATAATGCCGTGCGAGAATCGGAAAGATGTCGTTTAGAACTTGAAAAGATGCGTTTGCGCGGCGAGAATATGCCGGATGTTCCGTGAAAGCCGAGATTAAGGTCTAAGACAAATGTTTAGAAGGCAGAGAAGATTTTCAGTCGCAAAGAGCGCATTCTTCGCGGGATTACTGCTTGCGGAAGGGGTGTCTGCCTTTGAAGCGCCTAAAACGGGTTATCGGCCCCATCCTAATCCGCTTACTCATTTTACAAATGCGGTGGGCGGCGCTTCTTCGAATATGCGTATGATGCGAGCTGCCGCGACATCGCTCCCGACGAAGTATGATCTGCGCGATATCGACGGCGAGGGTACGAGCTATCTGTCTCCTGTGCGAAATCAGGGCGAATATGGCACATGCTGGGCTTTCTCGGCGATGGCGGGGATTGAATATCAGATGCGGCGCGATGAAGCTCTGGATGCTGATTTGTCCGAAAATAACCTCGCTAATTTAAACGGGTTTGATTGTGGATATGACGGAGGCGGGAACAACGAGATGGCGTCGGCCGTTTTCTTGAGAGAAGAAGCCCCGATCTCTGAAGCGCTTGATCCGTATCCCAATGTCGGCAAGAGTGTGCGCGCGGCGTTCGGATCCCTCGCAAGATCGTGTTTCTTTCGGCTTTGGGAGTTGTAGATAAGGTTCAAAGTTCGTTAAGGCCGGATCTTGAATCGATTAAAAGCGCCATTCTGAAATATGGCCCGATTTCGTCCAGTTTTTATTATGACGGGGACTATGGTGCCGGCTCGTCTTATTTTTATGATAAATCAAATTATCAAGTTGGACAGAAAAGGAGTCGCGACGATCAAGGCTTCCCCGGAAAACACATCGCTTTGGAATTACGGCGTCAAAGGCTCGACAGATCTTAAATCCTGGCATACGCGCGAGGCTGACGACCGGTTTTTCAAGCTCATTGTGACGCCGCGCGAGTAGAAAGGCATGTATTTTTGGCATCCGTCTGTTACGGCTGTCTGTGTCGCGCATTCAGCTTCATATGTTCCTGCCGGATTCGATCGGGTTTTAGACCTCGACCGTTGAAAGGGCGCATATAAGGAAAGTATGAAACCGGAGACGCTGCCGGTGATGCGGGCAATTCGCTCGCTCTTTGAAATACCTTTATTTTAGCATTCAAGTTTGTGATATAATGCGCTCCATAAATCGGGGTGCTGCCGGGCAATGGGCCTGGGTGCTGAGAAAATACCCGTCAACCTGATCAGGATAATACCTGCGGAGGAAAAAAAGATGACTGAACTGCTGTCAGCCCGTATGGGCATTGTGACCGATGCTATGAAAACCGTAGCGGCGGACGAGGGAATCGAAGCGGAACGCGTTCGCGCCGCTATCGCTTCTGGAGAAGCGGTAATCCCGCGCAACATTCACCACGTCAATGCAAGATTCGTCGGCGTTGGCCGGATTTTCAAGACGAAGATAAACGCCAATCTCGGCAGGAGCGTTACTCATTCAGGCAAAGGCGACGAACTTGAGAAGCTTGCCGTCGCGCTCAAGGCGGGCGCCGATTTTGTCATGGATCTTTCTGTCGGAGCCGATGACTTGAAGTCGATACGCCAAGGCATGCTGGAGGCGAGCGACCGTCCGCTCGGTACGGTTCCCGTATATGAAACCGTCTCACGGCTCGACGGCGATATCCCCAAGATGAACCCCGACTTTCTTCTTGACGTCATCCGAGCCCAAGCGGAACAGGGAGTCGATTTCATGACGCTTCATGCGGGGTTCCTTCGAAAGCACATTCCGCTCGCGATGAAACGCAAGATGGGAATCGTCTCGCGTGGCGGTGCGATTATGGCGGAGTGGATGATGGAACACAAATGCGAAAATCCGCTCTATACCCGTTGGGACGAAGTTCTCGACATTCTTGTCGAGCACGATGTCACCGTTTCTCTAGGAGACGGCCTCAGGCCCGGATGCCTAGCCGACGCATCGGATGCCGCCCAGTTCGGCGAACTCGACGTTCTTGGTGAATTGGTGGAACGCTGTCGCAAGCGCGGTGTTCAGGTAATGGTCGAAGGCCCGGGGCACGTTCCATTCGATCAAATAAAAATGAATATGGAGCGCCAGCAGGCTGTCTGCAAAAAAGCGCCGTTTTATGTTCTCGGGCCTGTCGTTACCGACATTGCGCCCGGCTACGATCATATCGTTTCAGCGATCGGCGCGACTGCGGCGGCGACATACGGCGCATCGCTTCTTTGTTATGTGACACCTGCCGAACATCTCGGGCTTCCCGACGACGAAGAAGTTCATCAAGGCTGCATCGCTTACAAAATCGCCGCGCACGCAGGCGACATCGCGCGCGGTCTCCCTGGTGCGAGAACAGTCGACGATGCGATGTCTGACGCCAGAGCTCAATTTGACTGGGATAGACAGTTTGCTCTTTGCCTTGACCCTGAACGCGCCAAAACGCGTTGGCTCAAAACACGCTCATTCATGGATGAAGCGCATAGCGATGACCATTGCTCGATGTGCGGCAAGCAGTTCTGCGCCGTCAGAACCTCACGCCGCATCCGCGAACTGGCAAAGCGCGAATAGATTACTTCCGCTGCCGGGAAGATTCGGAGGCTTGGAGATTGGGAGTGATTTTCCCGCAGAGGTAACCGCCGCATAAGCGGGACAAGCCCAGTGGGTTTGTCAAGCCGAACGAACGCGAGTGACGAGCGCAGAGACGCAGAGAAGAAGTTTCTAAAACTCTTAATCTCCAAATCTCCTAGAAGCGAAAGCAATATACTTTAAAGAGCGCAATAAAAATAAGAATTCAATGCGAAAAATCTTGGGCGTGCTCCAGAAATTTCCACCCCGGTTGACAGCGGGGCGGGGATTGTGATAAAGTAATCAACTGATTACACAAAAAAGGTTCATGCGATGGACAGTTCGAAAAAGAAAAAGACGATGAGCCGCAAGACGCGCATTGACGGAGTGGAGACGCGCGAGGCTATTCTTGCGGCGGCTCAGGAAGAGTTCGCCGAGAAGGGGTTTGAACTCGCGTCCGCTCGCGAGATATGTCGCAGGGCTGGGGTGAATTCCGCTCTTCTGAGCCGTTACTTCGGTTCGAAAGAAGCACTCTATCGGATTGTCGCCAAGAGACTCTTTGGCGATCTTGGCGCACCGCTCGTCGGTCTTTCCGATAAGACCGATGATGAAGATTCATGGCGTGCGGCAGTCCGTGAATGGGTGGATGACATGCTTTTCATGACGCTTCCGACAGAGAAGGCCCAGAAACTCTGCGCCGCTCTCTTCCGCCATGAAGTGACACGTCCGACCAAATTTCACAATGAATTCAAGGAAGCGTTCGGGCGTCCTGTTTATGATGGGCTTAAAAAACTTTTGTCCCGGAAGGTCGCGAAGCCGGAGGAACTTGATTTGTGGGCGTCGTCAATCTGGGCGCAAGTTTCGGTCTATGCGCTCGCGGATGAGAAGTGGCATAAGTCGTTTCGACCGAAGGGTGTCACTTCCCGCAAGTGGTCTGAGATGGTCCGTGACCATATCTGCGATATGATATTCGTCTCTCTCGGTAAGTGAAAGGGGTAATGCGATGAAAAATTCTTTCTGTCCGCTTTATGTCACCAATTTCTTCGGAACGCTCAATGACAACTTTTTGAAGACTCTAGCGAGTTTCACGGTTGTCGGCTGGATTGGCGACGAGCGTGTAAAGTCAATCGCGATGGGAGTAACGGCCGGAGCACTTGTTTTGCCGTACATTCTCTGCTCTCCGCTTGCGGATCGCCTGACGGCGCTTTCCTCAAAGCGGAGAATCGTATGCATCGCCAAATGGGCGGAACTCCCGATTATGGCTGTTGCGATAGCGGGCTTTATCTTAAAGTCGCCATGGCTCGTTATCGGCGCGGTATTGCTGATGGGGCTTCAAAGTTCGCTCTATTCTCCCGCGAAGTATGCGCTTATCCGCGATATCGGTGGCGCGGAGCGGATTTCGACCGGTATGGGCGGTATGGAAGGTGTTTCATTTTTGGGTGTTTTGGCCGGTACTGTCGCAGGCTCTGTCGTTTCGGATATGGCGAGTGAAGCTCTTCGCTACGGCTGTCTTATCGGATTTGCTGCGGCGGGACTTGTTGCGAGTTTCACGATTCGCGCCGAAGAAGAATTGAACCGTTCGCTTCATGCGATTAATCCTGTCCGTTATATCCGCCGCGCCTATCGTATGGCGAATCGATACGCTGGGCTCAATGCCGTTATCTTTACCCTTTCAACTTTCTGGTGGGGTGCGGCGATGCTTCAGATGGGGCTTTTGGTTTATGGCAAGACGGGTCTTGGCCTCAGTGCGACGAAAACCGGCACTCTGCTTTGTGCTGCGGCTGTCGGCATTGTTTTAGGACAGGTTATCGCAGGATTTATCGACAAGATGCGCTTTCTTTTAGGCTATACGCTTTTGACGGGATGGATCGCCGCCGCACTGCTGGCTGTTCTTTATTTTGTGCCGATGTCCCCGGTTTGCTTCGCGATTGTTTTAGGCATCCTCGCTTTTGATCTTGGTTTTTTCAAGTTGCCTTTTGATGCTGAAATTCAAAAGACGGTCAAAGGGGCTAAACTCAATACGATGCTGTCGTACTTCAATCAGGTTTCATTTCTTTTCATGCTTGTTGCGAGCGGATGTTATGCGCTCGTCAGCTGCTTGGCTGGCCCCAAGGCATTTTTGCTTCTGCTTGCGGTTGTCTTTTTTGTCGTGCCGTTTTTGTTTGTCTTCAGCTGCCGTTCGGTTCTTCTTTATGTCGGACGGTGGATTTTCGCGAGGCGATACAAAGTCATTGTGGATGGGCAGGATGTGTTGGATGATATAGCGGCCGAAGGCTCGACTGTTCTTGTTTTGCCCAATCATCCCGCGATGGTTGATCCTATGCTTGTGGGCGTGACATTTTGTAAGACTCCGCTTAAGCCGCTTTGTGATGAGTCGTTCTTCAAGGCCGGTATCGTGGCACCGGACGTTTTGAGAACGCTCGGTGCAGTTCCCGTTCCTGACCTTCGCAAAAACCGTTCGCGCGCCGGTGCATCGATTGCGCGAGGATTGGGTGATATCGTCAAGAGTGCGCTTAAGGATGGTGGAAATGTAATCTTCTATCCGTCAGGACATATTCAGACGGAGAACGGGCTGGAAGATATCGGTACCCGTCAGCTCGCCTACAATATCTGCGGCGATCTGCCCGATAAGGTTCGTGTGATCGGCGTGAGGACCCGTGGGCTTTGGGGCTCGATCTGGAGCCGTGCCGGGCGCTCGGATTCGCCCGCGTTCGTGCCTACTTTTATCAGGAGTGTCTTCCTGTGGTTTTTCTGGTCGCCGTTCGTCCGCCGCCGTCGGGTGGAAATGCATATTGAGGATATCACTTCCCGTGTGGTCGAGTGGTCTCAGCTGTCCCGTTTGGAGTTTAACGCGAAGTTGAACAACTGGTATAACGCTAAGAATCAATGAATATGACGAGGTTGTTGCAAAACCCCCATACTGGGGAAACGGGCATCCTGCCCGTTCATAATATCAACGGGCGAGATGCCCGTTGTCCCATGCCTCTGACAATAAGGGGGATGGCTCAAAGCAAGACGGTGTTTGTTGCTGTATTGATGTCGGCTTCTGTGTGGGCGGATAAAGCGGTTCGCATTGATACAGGTAAAACTTTAGAGAGTAAGCCAACGGGAGTTGAGACGAATAATCAGGAAAATGTGAATGCCGATGAAACGTGGTATGTGCCAGGATGGATGCGAACGTCTGAACCTGAAGAATTGGCATGGAACAATTTTACAAACGTCTTTTCAGCAACTGAAAACCGCTTTCGCAAATGGAATGGCGATCAACTTTGGCCGGCGGCGGTGAAGAACGCCGATGCCGAAGCTGTGAGATTGGCAGATGAAATCAAGGAGATGTCTGAAAGTTGTCGCTCCCATCTTACGCTTGTCGGACATTCCCTTGGCGGCCGGATTGTCGCTAGAGCCTTGGCAAAACTTTCCTTGGACGGAGTTAGAATAAAGCGCGGCATTTTACTCGCGCCCGCTATCCCTGCCAACGACATTGATCTTGAAAGGATGGGTTTCGGATCTAAAGAGCCGATGATTGTGGTGGCCAATCCCGATGACGTAACACTAAAGTACGTTTATGCAATTGCCGGTGATGGGGACGGTCCTGCTTATGGAGCTTCGGCTGCATACAAGTCGTCTGAGAATGTCAAAGTGATGCCTGTTTCGGAAGACATTACGAAAAATACCGTTATTGACGCTTTTTGGGGCCGTTTTGATGCGGTGAAGGAAATCGCCAACCATCATGCATCGTTTTATTTTGAGGCGTTGTCCGGAGTTCTGGACGGTAAAGAATCCAAAAGTGTGCGTGTCATGGTACCACAGGATAAAATCAATTTTGAATGGAAGGTGATGGATGCAGGTGTGTGGTGGGATGTTCTTGAAGAGAAGGGCGATTGGCGATTGGAGCGTAATATTGTTACTGGTCATTGCCGTATCATCAACCCTGAAAAAGTTCGTGTTGCATGGGGGGAACATGGAAAAATGAAAAAGGCTTTTAAGAAGGTAAAGTCGCAGCTGAACTTAAATTAACGAGGTAACTGTTATTGCTGTGTATATGTTGGTCGGATGTGACAGTGTTCCGCTCCATGCGTTTAGGTGGTGGCTGACGAAGTGAGTGCGGGTGCAAGGATGCGTCCGTGCAGAATTGGGGGTGGCGGTCGGTGGTGAGGAAAACATGGATTTGGTTTTGGATTGTGTGATATAATAACTGACTTCTTGAACTTGAAAGAAAAAAGGAAAAGAAATGAAAAAGTTATTTGTTTGCCTGTCGGCGTTCTATGTGGCGCTTGCAGTTTCCGCTGATGTTATCGTGATGAAGTCCGGGGCGAAGTTCATCGGTACAGTGAAGCATATCTCCGGTGGAACCATTGAGTTCTCGTCTGAGGATGTCGGTGACGTCAAGATCAAGCAGGATAATGTCGTTTCCATGACCACCGATGCCGCGAAGCCGGTTGAGTATGTTGATGAGAGCGAGGCTTCGGGTGTGGTTGCCTGCTCAAATGGTGTCTATTCGCTTGACGGCAAGGATCTTGACATGAAACAGGTCAAGGCTGTTGTGCCGAAGAAGGAGAGCTGGCACGGTAGCGTGAACCTTTCCGCCAGCGCCGCGCGCGGAAACACTGTGTCCGAGACGGTGACGCTTATGGCTGATGCCGCCCGCCGCTGGGAGAACGATCGTTTCACCGCCGCCGCCGCGTATTACTTCGCTCAGTCGGGCGACAGCAAGGAGAGCAAGCAGAAGACGGACGACCGCTTTGAGATTCAGGCTCAGGAAGACCACTTCTGGACGAAGATGTTCTACTCCTATGTGAACGGCAAGTATGAATACGACCGTATCATGAACCTCGATTATCGTCTGCGTCTCGGCGCCGGTCTTGGTCTCCCGTGGCTTGAGGGACGTTCCTTTGATGGACTCGGCATCTGGAGCTTCAACCAGGAACTTGGTGCCTCTTGGGTCAAGGAACGCTATGAGTCCGCCTTCACTGACGACTATGCGGCGTTCCGCTATGCCCATCACCTTGCATGGGACCCTGGTTGGCTTGACGGCTTCAAGTTCACCCACAACTTTGAATACCTGCCGGATACAGCAGATTGGGCCGACAACTACATCATCGACAGCGATTTCGGCTTCACCTATGCTTTCAAGGCAAACTGGCAGCTGCTCGGCAAGATCGAGTGGGACTACAAGAGCCAGGTTGCAGAAGGCACTAAGCATTCAGACCTCCGCTATACGCTCGGTCTCGGCTACAAGTGGTAAGAACGGATAGAGCCGATCAAGGGACGGGGAATGGAATGAGAATCGCAGTATGCTATCCTCCTCTGCCGAGCGAGAAAGGGGTTCCTCTTCTTTCCCAGAACAGGCAGTTTCAGTGGTTCTCCCGTCCCACGTACATATTCCCGGTAGTGCCGGCGACGGCGGCGACCATGCTGAAAGCCGCAGGGCATGAAGTCCTGTGGCTTGATGGTATCGCAGAGGAGCTGGCACCGGAGGAGTTCGACAGACGCCTGTCTGAGTTCCGTCCTGACTATGTCGTACTTGAGACGAAGACGCCCGTCGTTAAGCGCCACTGGAAGTGGATTGACGGGCATAAGGGTGGCAGTCTGTCGTCAACGAAGTACATCCTTGTCGGTGATCATGTTACCGCCATGCCGGATGAGACGATGGAGAACTGCACCGTCGATTTTATCCTGACCGGCGGCGATTGGGATTTTCTTCTGATGAACCTCATCGCATCTGATGGCGATGAGACGAAGTATGAACCGGGCATATGGTACCGCGGTGAAGGCGGAGCCGTAAAGAACACCGAACGTTTCCAGCTTAACCATGACCTGAAGACTACGCCCTGGATCGATCGCGACCTCTGCAAGTGGAAGCTCTACGCGGAGAAGAACGGCAACTTCCGTCGGACTCCCGGTACGTACATAATGTCCGGACGCGACTGCTGGCATGCGAAATGCACCTTCTGCAGTTGGACGACGCTCTATCCCACCTACCGTACGCGAGATCCCTACGACGTTGTGGATGAGATCGAGAACCTTGTCGAAAAATACGGCGTGAAGGAGGTCATGGACGATTCTGGATCCTTCCCCGTCGGACGGTTCATGGAGATATTCTGCGATGAGATGGTCAAGCGCGGACTCAATAAGAAAGTCAGCATCGACTGCAACATGCGCTTCGGACGTCTGACGGCCGAGGATTACCGCATGATGCGCAGGGCCGGTTTCCGTCTTGTCCTTTTCGGAGTGGAGTCCGCAAATCAGGTTACGCTAGACAGGTTCGTGAAGGCGCTCAAGGTTGAGGATATCGAGCAGGGCGCGAAATGGGCGAGCGAGGCAGGCCTTGATGTGCACCTTACATTCATGTTCGGTCACGCATGGGAAGGCAAGGCTGAGATCGCAAACACTGTGAAGCTTGCGCGGCGGATGCTTGCCAAGGGATACGCTTCAACATTGCAGTGCACTCTTACGATTCCCTATCCCGGAACTCCTCTTTTCAACGAGCTCAAGGCGGCGGATGGCTTGACCTCTCTCGACTGGGATGAGTACGATATGCGCCGTGCCATCACGAAGACCCCGCTTGCTACCGAAGAGGAGATCAAGTGCGCCATACGTGACGTCTATCGTGGATTCCTCCAGCCTGCTGCACTGTGGCGGAGATTGACATCCACTCGCACGCTTTTTGATTTTTCTTTCTATTATCGAGGAATCCGCTCGCTGCTTGGACATCTCCTTGACTTCCGTGGCGGACATGGTTCGAAAGGGGAGTGTCAATGATAGGCTTGAGTGAGCGTCAGAGGAAATGGGCGGCGGCCGGCATCACTACGGTCGCAGTGACGGTTGTCAGCGCATTTGTGCTTGGGATATGCTGGGCGATGCTGAAGGTCGTCGATCTTGCTGCGCCTGCGCTGGTGCCTGTCGTCCTTGGTGTGTTGCTCGCAATGTTCTTCAAGCCGTATTTCGGCTGGTTCCTTAAACGCCTTAGGAATCCCACTTTGTCGTTTGTGGCGATGTCTCTTACGGTGCTTGTTCCGGCAGGACTCGTCCTGTGGCTTGTCGGCTCCATGATCGTCGAGCAGATATCGGCGTTCATCGTGGCGGCGCCGACCATTGTCGCCAGGGCAAGTGAATGGTGCCAGGTCAGGCATCCCGGTTTGCATGCCGGCCTTGTTAAGTTTGGGGTTCCGGAGGATATGCTCCTTTTCTTTACGAACCCTGCGCAGTTCTCGCACGACATGATATCCCAGTTCGGTTCCCAGTACGGAGTGAAGGCGATCAAGGCGAGCTTCAGCCTTATGAAATACTTCACATGGGTTGTCGGCGGGCTTGTGACTACGATCTTTTTCGTTTACTTTCTCATGAAGCCTGAGGTCCATGGCCGAGACTGCGTTAGGCAGATGCCGTTCCTCAAGGAGGAGACCCGCAACTTTGTGGCGGCGCAGATAGATTCGTTCTTTGAGATAATCGTCTCGTTCCTTCAGCGTCAGGTGGTGATCTGCCTGATTGAAGGTGCGCTCTACGGTCTGGGCTTCACGCTTGTCGGTCTTCCGTACGGATTCGTGATAGGATTCCTGCTTGGCGTGATAAATCTCGTTCCGCTTCTCGGAACGGTCATATGTCTTCCGATCGCGCTTCTCTTGGCGTTCTTCGGCGATGGCGGAAGCATGTTGCGCCTTGTCGGCGTCACAGGGGTGTGGGCGTGCGGACAGTTTGCGGACGGCTATGCAATCACGCCTCTCATCCAGGGTAACCGTACGGGCCTTGGCTTTGCCGGTGTCATATTCTCGTTCGTTTTCTGGAGTGCCGTGTTCCAGTCGTTCCTGGGTCTGCTGCTGGCGATTCCGCTGTCGGCATTCTGCCTCGTACTTTGGCGTACCGTAAAGGAAAAGTACATCAAGGAAGTAATTTAATCCCAGTTCCTCGGTTGAATTTAGCATTCTCGCCATGACCCCGAGCAGATCCTGCGTCAATGTCTACTCCATCACCCCATCATTATACAGTTCGCATTAGTAAATGAACCAGATCAGGTGCATTTGCTTCCGCACTCCACCCCGACTAACCGATTACGGGAAAGAGTTTGCCGATAGTTCGATTAATAATCAAGGAATGATATAATAGAGCGTAATGACCTACATTTTAATATTTTTAGCTGGCGGTTTAGGCAGCCTATTGCGATATGTGATAGGATTGGCGCTGCCGTCATCGTTCTTTCCGTGGACTACATTGGGGATTAATGTTGCCGGAAGTTTTGCGATAGGGCTTTTCGGCGGGCTTGGCGCAAGGTTCGGCTGGAGCGACAACCTTAATCTCGCGCTTACCGTTGGGCTTTGCGGAGGCTTTACCACATTCTCTACATTTTCGAAAGAAGCTCTCTCGCTCGCGGCAGCCGGGCGCTGGGGAGTGTGCTCGCTGTATGTCATCGGAAGTGTCGTTCTTGGGATTGCGGCTGCGGCATTGGCGTTTCTTTCGGCTCGATGATGAGAAACAAGGAGATGTATGCCTATTTATCGTCTTGATGATGCATCGTTTGATTTTCCGCCTCCAGAAGAGGCGGATGACGAGTATGATGGTCTCTTGGCGGTAGGCGGTGATTACAATCCCCAAAGACTACTTAACGCATATTCAAACGGGATATTCCCTTGGCCGGTTGCGGAAGGGCGACCGATTACATGGTTCTCTCCTGATCCGCGTTTCGTTTTGAAAGCAGCGGATTTTCGTATCCCGAAGTCATTGAAGAAAACGCTTAAAAAAGGTCTCTTTGATTATCGTGTTAATACGGCGTTTGCGGAAGTTATTCATGAGTGTTCCATTGTGTCTCGCCCTGAACAGGATGGAACATGGATTACAGATGATCTTGAGAAGGGGTATTGCGAGCTTAACCGCCTTGGGTTTGCGCATTCGTTCGAGGCCTGGCAGGATGAAAAGCTTGTCGGCGGGTTTTACGGCGTTGCGATAGGTTCGTGTTTCTTCGGCGAATCAATGTTCGCCCGCGTGTCAGATGCGAGCAAGTGCGCATTTGCACACTTTGCAGGGATTCTGTTTGAGAATGGCCTTCCTTGGATTGATTGCCAAGTGCATACGGATCATCTGGCGAGATTCGGCGCGAAGGAAATCCCCCGCGCCGAATATTTATTGATGTTGCGAGATGCGCTAAAGACGGGATCGATATAGTAATCGAGGCTCTAAAAGAAGGGTGGATAAGCGTCTATTTACCGCCGATGAATTGTATCGAGCTGCACAAGTGTGCCGTGTTACACGAGTTATTGAACCTTATAGTGAAAGTGTTATGTCATGAGCTCATCCCATCTTGTTGTAGGGCGAGGGTGAGCTTTGGGCATCTCATGTGCCATGACTTTTTGCCGATGCCATAGGCGTAACGGCCCCTTGTGGGGGCGCGACCCGTGGTGAAGCGAACACGCCGAGCGGCTCAAGATATTATTCGGCTGGTGATGGGAATACTACGCAGCAACTTGCGGTTCCTTCGGGCGCTCATTTCACTCGCGGCTCCCCTCCGAAGCGGAGCTTCTTCGGTGCATTCCTACCGATCCTGAAATTTTCGCTTTAGCACTCATTGGAAGGATGACCTTATTAAGTTAGTTTTTGTGGCATTCATCATTCCTATAGTGCAAAGTGGCGTCTGAAGGCTAAAAGGTAGTCCTCTATGTTGCCAGTTGGGTCATCAAGTGAATCAAGAATGCTTTGCCATTCTGCTGAATTTGATTCTATACTCATTGCGAATGCGCGCAGGCGTTCAGATATCACAGCAGGAACAGAGGATATATCGGTTGGAGGGATAGTTCCGGCAAGTGCAAGCACATCCTTGCGGTGCTTTTTTGAGTCGTGGAGTCTCAGCCGATTGCTAGTTGTTTCATATTCGTTTATTAAGTTTAGATAAGCAACGGATTTAAATACCATAAGAGCGTCGCGGTTTAAGCATGGTACTTCATTGATTGCTGTTGTGTTAGTTCGTGCGAACTCGTAGTATGTTCTATCGAGTACGATGGCACTCATACTTTCTTCCGGTTCATCAGGAAGAGACATATAAGTCATTCCCTCTGGCGGAGGAAGTAAGGGTGAAGATAAAAGCTCTATTCTTGTGGGGAAAGCTTCATTCTTCGGTTTGATGAATCGGTAGAATCTTGGCTTGTCGGCTCCGTCCTGATTCTTTGCCATATA
>JAFXEA010000283.1 GCA_017521065.1 Kiritimatiellia bacterium
CCTTTTACCCAGCAAATTCGGTGCCATCAAGATGGTCGCCACACAGCGTCCTGACACGAAGACCATCACCGGCACGATCAAGTCCAACATTCCCGGACGCATCGCGTTCAAAACATCCTCGTCCATCGACTCCCGCACGATTCTCGATGCGACCGGCGCTGAATCGCTCATCGGACGCGGCGACATGCTTTTCCGGACGAAGGAAGGCATCCTCATCCGTGCACAGGGCGCGTGGGTATCCGATCCTGAAATCGGACGGATCACCGACTTCATCGCCGAACATGCAAATGTGCAGTTCGACAAGAACTTTGCCACAAAGCTCGCAAGGGTCAAGGAGGCGGCCATCACAGATCCGTTCGCGGACAATGAGGACGATCCCGACAACGCGCCAAAGCCGGTCGAGGGAGCATCGTCCGTCATCACCGCGAACGGCGGTGTCGCCCCTGCGGGAATGACCGGATCGAAGGAAGAGGATCTCTACAACAAGGCGCTTGAGGTCGTAAGGCTTACGAACCGCGCATCGACATCGCATCTTCAGCGCAGGATGGGCATCGGCTACAACCATGCAGCGCGTCTGATCGACCTTCTGGAGGACAGAGGCGTGATCGGCCCCGCGAAATCCGCAGGCCCGCGCGAAATCCTCATCGATCTCAATGCCCCTGTCGAAACAGTCGCCCCGTCTGCGCCATCCGTGCCCGATGCGGGGGAACCACCTGCGGCAGACGCAGAGCAGACCGTCGAAATCGATCTTTCATCCGTATCCGAATCAGACCCTTTTAACGAAAATGGAGGAAATCCATAATGTCCCTCGGTAACACATTGCGCGCCGCCCGCGAAGCATGCGGCTTAACGACATCCGAACTTGCCGCCCGCACACACATGCTGGTGCAAATTGTTGAAGGTCTGGAGAACGAAGACTTCCGCCGCATACCTGCGCCGATCTACGGACGCGGATTCATCAAGCTCTACTGCGAAGCTGTCAATCTGGATCCGAAGCCGCTTCAGGCAGAGTTCATGGACCTGTTCAACAGGGCAAAGGATGCTCCCGCAAAGAAGGAGATGCCGCCCGTCCGTTCGCGTCCGCAGACGGCTGAACCGCCGCCGCCTCCGCCGATAGCCCCTGTACCGGAAGCTGCAGAGCCTATGCCTGCAACCGAAGAACCGATTGTGGAGACTGCCGATGCGACCGAAACGGCATCCGTCCAGGAAGTTCCGGTTGAGGAGAGTCCTGTTGCAGCACAGTCCACCGAGATGCCTCAGCCTGTAGCAGAACCGCCACCGGCCGAGTCGCTTTTCGACCTACCGATCCAGACCCGGGATCCGGCGCCGGCCGTGGACATTCAGCCCCCTCCGAAGCGTTCATATGGAGAGCTCTTCGGACAGGCCTATTCTGCCGAAGAGGAAGCACCCAAGCAGTCCGCCGCCGAGAAGTTCCGCAACACGATGTCCAACGTCTCATCCGGCGTGTTCGCAAACGTGCAGAAGCTTCCTCCAAACACCGGACGGATCGTTGCTGTGTCGCTCTGCGCAGCGGTGGTCATCGGGCTTATCGGCTGGGGTGTGTTCGAGCTGTACAAGGCGACGACCCCCGGTGGCAATGCGGACGTTGCTCCTGCCG
This sequence comes from Kiritimatiellia bacterium, assembly GCA_017521065.1. Lineage (GTDB taxonomy): Bacteria > Verrucomicrobiota > Kiritimatiellia > RFP12 > UBA1067 > UBA1731. The sequence goes on from JAFXEA010000283.1 coordinate 1,619, forward strand.
CAAGTGCAGAGGTCACTGAAGAAAAGCCCACAGCGAAGAACGACGCGGTGGAAAGCAAAAAGGAAAACAGCAAAAAGGCCGAGGTGAAGAAACCCTCCGCAAAAGCAAAAGAGACTCCTTCCAGACCATCCGCGAAATCCTCTTCCCACTCCGTCAAGCCGGGCGATCTGAAATCATCCGGAATCGAAGTTCCCGCCCTTTACATCGACTGACCATGCTCTGCGAAATCTGCAAACACAACGATGCCGAAGGCGTTCTCCACCGCAAGGACGAGAATGGCGAAGATGAGGAGCTGTACGTCTGCAAGAAATGTCTTGCCGCGGCAAACGGCGATTCGCCGTCCGAAGATGACGGCGATAAGCCTTCGGCGAAGCCGAAGTTCGTTTCGGTCAACGGCGAAGAGCCGCCAGAGTTCCTGAAGAACTTCCTTGACGCCGCCGTCGGACTGATCGAGGGCGTTGTCGGCTCCGAGAAGCCGAAAGAGCCGACATGCCGCGTCTGCGGCTCCACATGGAAGAAGATCAAGGAGTCGCGCACGATCGGATGCCCCGACTGCTGGGCGCAGTTCGGTAAGGACATCTACAAGGAGTTCCTGTGCGGCTCTTACGGCACGAAGCACAAGGGAAAGATTCCAGAGCGTACGCCTGACGGCAAACCCTCCCGCGCCTTTCTGGAGAAGGAGCTCAAGGATGCCGTTGCGAAGCAGAACTACCGCAAGGCCGCACGGATCAGAAAGCAGCTTGACGAACTGGACGGAGGCGAGGCGAAATGACGATTGAGGCTTCCGATATATTGTCCGACGGCTACGTGCGCATGTACCGTCAGCGTACGGACATACCCTTCATACCAGATAACATCCTCAACATAGAGACGACTTTCCATTCCCTTCCGCGTCTCCACGCCGCCTTTACCAGCACGGCAAAAAAGGAGGCGGAACTTTCGGCGGAGATGCCATTCGCATGGAATCCGGAATTCGGATACGTCACCTCTCGCCCTGAGTTCTGCGGCACCTGTCTTGAGATATCCGCACTGCTCCACCTTGAAGGTCTTCACCTGATCGGCGATCTCGACCCGGTCCTGAACGCCCTTTACGGACTCAGGATGCGCTGTACGGGATGCGATGGTGACGGGTTGCGCAACGCCGCCCACATTTTCCGCGTAACGAACGCGAGCATGCTCGGAATCGAAGAGCGCGACATCGTGTCACGCACCGGCAGGGTCCTGTCCGACCTCGTGCAGCAGGAGACGAACGCGCGCATACGGCTAGTGGAGGAGATGCCTCGCGTGTTCGAGGATGCGATATCGCGCTCCATCGCGATACTGAAATCGTGCAGGCTTCTCTCCGAACTGGAGTTCCTGGACATCATCTCCCCCCTTCGCATCGCGGCGGAACTTGAGTTTCTCGACAATTTCACGCGCGAGGAGGCGCTTGCCCTTACGCGTTCGAGAATAGACCTTCCACAGTCGCCCGCGCCAAGCTCGTTCGAGGAGCAGAAGGAAAAGGACAAACGCGACGCCGCGCTTGCGGACAAGGTAAACAGAAGATTCAAAAGCGTGCGGCTTAATGCACGCGGCAAGGATTGGCTATCATGAGCGAAATGTATTCCCCCTACGCACAGCAGGCCCTTGATGGATCGGAGGCTGTCGCACGTCACTACACCCACGCCTATATAGGAACAGAACACGTACTGGCGTGCATTCTGAAGATGGAGAACTGCAACGCATGCAAGCGGCTCGCCGCACTTGGTCTTGACAATGAAGACCTCGGCATGGAGCTTGACCGCATGATTGGACGCGGAGACGCGCTCATGTCGCGCGGTTCCCTCCAGCTCACGGCAAGGACAAAGAAAGTTCTCGAATTCGCAAAGATCGAAGCCGCCCGAATGAAGGCGGACAAGGTCGGCACGGAACACATCGTCATCGCCATGCTCCGCGAAGGCGAATCCGTCGGGGCACAGATACTTTTCGGGCACGACGTTACGGCTGAGACGGTCCTCAAGGCGTTCGACGGCACTCCTGTCAAGAACGAAGAGCGTTCCGACGAGGCTCCCGCCCAGGATGACGAACCAGACGAGGATCTTTCCGTTCCGCACGGAGGCGAAAAGCCGCAGAAGGAAGGCAAGAAGACCAAGACCCCCGCCCTCAACACCTATGGACGCGACCTCACGAAAGCCGCAGAGAAAGGCGAGCTCGATCCGGTCATCGGAAGGAAGCAGGAGATTGAACGCATCCTTCAGGTGCTGTCGCGCAGAACCAAGAACAACGCGGTCCTTATCGGTGAGGCGGGTGTCGGCAAGACCGCAGTCGTCGAAGGCCTCGCCGAGGCCATCGCATCCGGCGACGCCCCCGAGCGCATGCGCTCCAAGCGCGTCATATCCCTGAACATGACGCGCGTCGTTGCCGGAACGATGTACCGCGGACAGTTTGAGGAACGCCTGAAACAGCTCATTGAAGAGGCGAAGAACGCAAAGAACTGCATCCTGTTCCTGGATGAGATACATACCCTTGTCGGAGCTGGCGGCTCTGAAGGCGCAATGGATGCGGCAAACATCCTCAAGCCGTCTCTCGCAAGAGGCGAGATTCAGGTCATCGGTGCAACGACGCTGAAGGAATACCACAAGTCCATCGAAAAGGACGCCGCGCTTGAACGCCGCTTCCAGAGCGTGATGGTAAACGAACCCTCCCAGGATGACACCATCGAGATACTGAAGGGAATTGCGCCTCGCTACGAAAAGCACCATAACGTAAAATATGAACCCGACGCGCTCAAGGCCGCTGTCAGGCTTACGTCACGCTATCTCCCTTCCCGTCTTCTCCCGGACAAGGCAATCGACGCCATCGACGAGACAGGTTCGCGCGTGCGCATGAAAAACGCCGTGCGTCCACCGGACCTGAAACAGGACGAAGAGAACATCGCCGAAATCAACCTCAAGAAGCAGAACGCAGCCAGCAAGAGCGACTATGAGGAGGCGGCGAAGTGGCGCGATGCCGAAAAGGCGGCAAAGGCGGAACTCAAGAAGAAACTAGACGCATGGCGCGCAGAACATGCCGAAAAGCTCGTTGCCGTAACTGCGGACGATATCGCCGCGACTGTCGCGTCAATAAGCGGCGTCCCTGTGGAACGCATGAGCTTTGCGGCGGCGGAGAAGCTGCTCGGAATCGAAAAGGAGCTGAACAACGTCGTCGTCGGTCAGGGCGAGGCGATCTCATCCATCGCAAGGGCGTTGCGCCGCAGCCGCGCGAATCTTGGAGACCCGAAGCGTCCCATCGGAAGTTTCCTATTTCTCGGTCCGACTGGCGTCGGCAAGACCCTTCTCGCGAAAATGCTTGCGGAGAAGGTGTATGGAGACCCCAAAGCGCTTATCGCACTCGACATGACGGAGTTCTCCGACAAGTTCACGTCCTCGCGTCTCGTCGGCGCACCTCCGGGATACGTCGGTTACGATGAGGGCGGGCAGCTCACGGAACGCGTCCGACGCAGGCCATATTCGGTCGTGCTCTTCGACGAATTCGAGAAGGCATCCCCTGATGTGATGAACATGCTCCTTCAGATACTCGATGAAGGCAAACTCACCGACGGTCAAGGACGCGTGATCGATTTCAAGAACACCATCATAATCGCGACCGCGAACCTTGGATTCGACTTTGCGCGTGAAGGACAGTCCTTCGGCTTCTCGCAGGAGGAGGCTTCGACCTCATACGAAACGCTGAAGGAAAAGCTTCTCGGCGAAGCAAAGCGCACATTCCGTCCTGAGCTGCTGAACCGTTTTGACGAAACGGTCGTGTTCCGCAAGCTTGACACCAAGAACGTGGAAGTAATCCTTGATCTCGAACTTGCGCTCCTGCGCAGCCGTCTTTCGGAGAAGGACATGACTCTCGACCTCGATAAGAAGGCCGTCGCATTCCTCGTCAAGCAGGGATCGGACGAAGCGATGGGTGCGCGTCCCCTTCGCCGCGCTGTCCAGCGTCACGTGGAGGATCCGCTCGCGGAGCTCCTTCTCAGCGAATCGCTCAAGCCTGGCAAGATCAAAGCCACCCTCGCAAAGGACGGCGGCCATCTCCAGTTCAAGCAGTAGCCCCCATCTCCACCACATTATGCACCAAATGGCAGTGCGGTCTCGCCGGGACCGCCGCCATGGTTCATACCCTGTGATAAGGCACGTTCGGCGAACGCGCCGCGCCCGACCTGCCGTTGCTGTTTTCTTGGTTGGTTTGTCAATCGATGATTTCAATCTTGATACCTTGATGATTCATGGCGAATCGCTTTGCGCAAAGCTCTCCAGGCAAATTTCAGGAAGATTGCACAGAGCAAAGCTCTCTGGCAAATTTCAAGAAACCATCGTCCTACGCGTCTTGCGCGTCCCACTCGTCCGTTCTCGCGTACGTGCGGCCACGGGAAAGTGAAATCCGCTTTCGCCTGGCTTGGTCAACCTACAAAAAAAAAAAGCCCCCGGCGCAACGCCGAAGGGCTGATGAAATATATTTTGAGACAACAAAAAAACGCGCCGTTTCCGACGCGCCAATGGCTTTATGTTTTTCTTCCTATTGCAAAAATTTCCCTTCCAGACATAGAAAAGCCCTGGTTTCAATTTCCTAGTTTCCGGTCCGAAAGTGGATAATTTTCTGGTTCCCAATTAACCCTCAACCCGAAGCCAACACAGAGATAAGAGATGGGTAACTCCTCCAATCTTCCACTCACCAACTCCTTCACGTTAACATCCTCCAACTCAAGCTCGAAATTCCAACTAACCCTTTACCGTCCGAAGAGTCCCCATCGTAGACCACACGCTCATACGCGATATTACCAAGAGGGTTTATAAACCTCATCTTGTTTTCTTTTCACCTTCCTTTCCTTACTTTTGCTTCTTCTCCATCTGCACAAGAGCAAAAGCATCGGCTACGACAACTCCAAAGGATTTTGACAAATGAATTCGCAACATTGCCCCAGGAGAAAGATCAAACTCGCCAAGTTTCCGCCAAGACCCTGTGCCTATAGCTTGATTTACATTGAAATGAGAAACCGAACCTTCCGATTCGATCGTCATTGCGGTTGACGAATGGGTGCTTGCCGAATGGAGATATGGAATTCTGCCCATAAGAACATATCTGCCCTTAACAGTTATAGGCAATGGATATTTTGCATCACCGACACATGAGCCGGCTTTAAGATCACAACCCCAACATCCTCCATCCGGTGGATAGTGAGAACCCTCGCCTATCTGTTCTCCGTTTGCGTTGTGCCAGAATTTCCATTCCTTCGTGAATGTCACACCAGACGTCTCATCATCTACAATTATCCAACCTTTTGTCTCAGGATTGGGCACACCTGGAAAATCCCCGCCAAGCATACACTGAAGCTCTCGCACAAGCCCCTGCCTCCAAATGTCACGGGGAAGCATTTCGCGCATTTTGCACAGTGCGGCAGCTTCGCCAGCAGCACATCCAAGCTGCGCTAACGTGTTTATGACACGCGGACCACCAAGCCCAACATGCGTACAGCTGAAACATCTGCCAGCCATAAACAGATTCCCGATATTTCGGGAATAAATAGAACGATAGGGAATCCAGTAGCGCCCATAGTGAGGCTGTCGGCATGTTGTAAGGAAGTCAACCCCTTGCTTACAGTCGTCATAGTGGAGATCAACACTCCATGATCCTGCAGCAATCGAATCCTCAAACTGTCGCTTCTCAGTAACGTCTTTTTCCGAATACACCCAGTCTCCCATCAGACGGCGCGATTCGCGCTTGCCAAGAAGAAACGGAAGATTATCAAGGACAAGTCGCGAATTGGACGCATCCTTCTTCGCCAGAGAAAACGCACCATAGATTGCAAGAAAGAGACGGTCACGTATAGCTTCACCTTCCGCAATGATGTCACGTCTGATTCCATATTCCCAATTCCACTCTCCACGAATTGCGGATACGCCCTGAGCATGTGATTCTGCCCATGGCGCGGAGAAAGGAATATCCGTGTTTGCCTGCGCACTCGTCCACATGAGCGAAGCGCCAAGTGTATGCCCGTCCTTCTTCTCCGGAGCTGAAGGTTCCCCGTATTCGAATTTAGCCTCTCGTCCCATGCGCCAATCGGCTCCGGCATAATACCCAAGCCAGCCATCACCTGTAGCATCACAGAAAAGCGGTGCACGGAAACGCACAATCCTATTGTGCCGCCAGTCAAGTGCCTTTACCGCCACAATGCGCCCAGCATCCACCTCCGCCGCAAACATACGATGGCAAAGATGAAGCGAAAGAGTCTTCTCGTCCTGCACAATACGCATACGGTGGGCATCAGAAAGAGCCATGTTCGCGTCACGGTTCAAGAACCATCCGCGCACTTCCCTCACAAGCGGATATTTCGCCTCCCCAGCCGACCAGACTCGAATTTCCGACGATGCATTGCCCCCAAGCACAGGACGATCCTGTACCAACGCGACTTTCAACCCTCGCCTTGCCGCTGCCAGCGCCGCACATGTGCCAGGCACTCCGCCACCAACCACGACGAAATCAGCATCTATTGTTTCAGACACAATCGCAGAATCAAGCATAAGTACACCATTTGGTTTTGTGCCGTCATTTGTCAGCACGATACCAGCACAACGTCCGTCAAAGCCATCCATATCTTCAATCACAATCTGCATTGAACCTTTATCCAGCTCAACCTCGCCGCCATCCTCCCAATCCCACTTCGTCTGCGAAACGCCAAACGTTCGATCGAGCGTCCTCCCACCGACACTCACCTTAAACGCTCCAGCGCCATCCACCCATTTGCGAGACCGTACCCAAACGCGCCATCTGCCTGTCTCCGGGATGTCGGCTACGGCCTTTGCATCAATCACACGAATGCCACATCCGTGCGCCAGAAGATACGGTGAGCCCATCACGTCCATGAACTGCACATCAAGTTTCCAACCTCCAGTGTCGAAACTCTGGGGATAGATGTCAATCCGTGCAGACAAAAGCGTTCCGGCTGCAAAAACCACCAAAAAAGCAACAATAGCAAATCTTGAACGGATAGATGTCATTACCCCCCCTCATTTCTGGAATCTTTTTCTAATACCATGTTGCGCGACGGGTGAAAAGCGGGCGATCCAGCCACCTCCCGATGCAAGTTTCATCTGTAGCTTCTCACCGGCGGAAATTCGTCTACAGCACTTAGCCCAATGCTCCGGCATTGATGTTGAATCTCCTGCATCGCAAAATATATCGACATTCCATTCGCCAGACCCTAGAAAGGACGTGTCAAGAGCAAGCGTCCTTGGAGACCAATCTGTTATCGCACCTGCCCACCATTTATCATCCTTGCGACGTGCGACAACAGCGAACTTTCCGATTTCACCGGCAAGTCCCTTCGTCTCATTCCATACGGTCGGAATCGCGGCGATGAACCGTGCACACTCAGGATTCTTCCGGTAGCGACTTGGCGAGTCACACAGAATCTGTAAGGGAACCGGAAACATTATGTAAAGAGCCATCTGATGGACGCGCGTCCCTTGCGACGCGGGATTCTCGTCGTCCGGACACCACTCTCTGCGTGTTCGATTCATCATTGCCCCCGGCGTATAGTCAACCATTCCAAGGGACGCGCGCGTAAAGGCGACCTGGCAATCATGGGCAGGAAAATCGTCATCCTTTGCGAAGGAAAGTTTCATCAGTTCAAGGCCATGCACACCTTCTATGCCGACGAGATTAGGGTATGTCCTCTCAAGCCCCGTCGGCTTCCCGCAGCCATGGAAGTCGATGCATATGCGGTATTTCGCCGCTACCTTCAGCGTCTCTTCCATAAATCGCATCATCGCGGCATCATCGCGCTCCATGAAGTCTATCTTGAATCCTTTCACACCGCGCTTTGCAAAGTGACTAAAATACTCATCCTGCCTCCCATCTATTGAACGCCATGCCGTCCAAAGCATTACCCGGACGTTTCGCGCAGTGGCATAGGAAATGACAGCATCCAAGTCAAGGCCCGGAGTTTCGGCGTAAAGGTCGTCTCCCTGTTTCCAGCCTTCGTCGACAATCATCCAGTGCAGTCCGAACTCCACCGCAAAGTCCACATATTGCCTGTATGTCTCCGTGTTGATGCCCGGATTGAACGGCACGTCATCAAGATACCACTTGCTCCACCAGTCCCATACGCACAAACCTGGCTTCACCCATGAGAAGTCTCCCTGTGCAGGCGAGGCAAGGTCGTACACAAGGCGCTGCTCCATCAATGCGGCAGGCGTGGGGGCGATCGCGAACACTCGCCACGGGAACGTGCGTCTGCCAGATGTCTTCACAATCCAGTTTTCGCGATCCTTGACACGCCGATAGTTACGCGGTGCTGTCCATTCCTTTTCTCGGACGGGGAACTTTCCGAACACTCCGTCTATCCGCCGCATCTCTCTGCCATCACGCCGAAGATGTAACCCCGCATAGTCACGGAGATCCGACTCGGAGAAGAGCACGGTCGTCCCGTCGTCAAAACGCACTGTCAGTGGAAGATAGGCTATGCGGCGTCCATCGGGCACAAATTGAGCTGGCGTGGTCTTGGTGTAAATTGAAGCACATCCATGCTGAAGCTTGTCCTGCTTCGGATTCTTCGGATTGTCGCACCAGTTGTAGCCCGCCCATATCTCAGTGTCTGAGGACGGGAACACAAGAGTGCATGTCTCATCTTTCACGGTGATTTCACCGTCGACATCCGAGACAAATCGATAGGCAACACCGTCATCCCTCGCGACGAGTTCCACTCTGGCTTTGCCACGATCGAGAGAAAGCGATATTGGCTGAGGGCCCAAAAGCGTCTTGCCGTCACGTGAAATCGTGATGAAGCCGTCTCTGTACTCTATGCGGTTCCTACCGTCCGGCGAAGTCTTGGCTTCAGCACGTGGCGCACCCTTGGCAATGATCCGCTCCCAGTCGCGGCGCAGCTCCGCAAGTTCATTCTCGTACTCCTTGCGTCCTCCTCGTCCCCAAAGAAGGAAGCCAAAGCATCCCTCGCCATCCCGCATGGATATGTCGCTATTGACAAAGCCCTTTTTCGTCACATATAGCTTTATCGATGCATAGTCGGACTGTGGCGGCGCCGCGAATCCAAAGTACGAGCCGTCCTTCATGAAGCAGGCATCGTTTGGCCAAGGCTTGTAGCGCAAAAGCCAACGCTGGTCGTCGCCAAGCGGCGAGCCCTTTACATGAATGAACGGCTTCGGCCTTTTGCCACTCTTCGCCCACACGGCTATCGCGCGGCGTCCACTGATCGGAAGGCTAACAAATGATTCACGCGGGAACTTCAGGCTGTCTGGCCACGACGGAACACCCCCCGGACGCGCAAGCTTCGAAGCAAGTTCGCCAAACGGACGCGGCAGCGCAGGCCACTCGCGTTTGTTTGGCGGCGGCTTGCCGAAATAGTCGTCAAACCGTCCCTGCACTCTTTCGAAAGCCCTGACGAGCGGTTCGTAAGGTACACCATCGTCCGAGACAAGCCCGTAATTCGTGCGTTCCTTTGACCATGAATCGCAATCATACCAGCGGAAATAGAAGTAGCCAGGCAGACACTTGACGGAATAGAGCTGCTGAGCGAAAAGAGCCGATGCCTGAGCTCGTTCCTCCTGCGTATCAACACGGCATCCACCACCTACCAAATTCGGGAATGGCGTGTCAAGCGCAGGGAAGCTCCATTCCGTTACAATGACCGGTCTTTGACAGCGAGCGCTCAACTTCGGTAGGACATCCACAACATCTATCTCACGTCCGTCGCCGCCGAAATACACGTCATGAACGTAGATGCGCCGCCGATACAGGTCAACCTTCGGATAGATGTTCACAGAAACAACATCGCAGACTTTTCCGCATTCCTCCCAAGCCTTGGCGTTCGATGATTTCTTGCCCCCCATGAACCGACACCCTAACAGCATGTGGTTCGGATCCGCTTCACGTATCGCCCGCGACGTAACGGCGAAATAGCGCTCAATCTCCTCTGGCTTCGCAATTTCAAAGGCAAGCTCGTTGTCAATGAAGTAGCCAAGCAGCATTGGGTCATCTTTCATGTCGCCCATTTTGGCCTTTATGAAATGGGAGACGAACCGTTCGAATTCTGGGTGGTTTACATTTGGGAAGCCGTGTCCACCGCTGTCCTTGCGAACAAAGTCCGGTCCCTTATCCATGAATCGCCGACCTACATTGAAGTTGTATGTCCAGGCGAACCCCTTGCCGCGCATCGACCGCGCCGGCTGCGCCACGGCATTGAACCCACATCTCCTCAGAAGTTCCGGTGCGTGGTCAAGCGCCTTGTTGACCGTGCCACAGCCGCGCAGGTAGAACGGACGCCCTTCCGGGTCGAAGAACATTGCACGGTCTTCTACACGACCAACGGTGAAGAATCCTGCAACGGCAAGAACTATCAACGAAATCATGCTATTTAACAATCAAAACTGTTCCTATCTTCTCGCCGAACCGCACAGAACCACTACCCGTCACGTTCACCCCGGCAGTTTTTGCCGCTCCCCGGCCTCCGCGGATGCTTACGCCATTAACTCGAAAATCCTTTATCACAACTTTCTCGATGTTATCCAGTTGCAACGTCGAGCCGAGTGCCATGTCTATTGTTCCTGCGTCTATCTCGCTCTGCGACTTGAAAGGATTGAGCCTTACGTCGTCGATGAACACCATCGATCCGTTTTCTGGAGTGGACGGACTTCCGGTAGCAAAGGTAATCGTGTGATTGGCGGCTTCAAGATACACATCCACACTGAACCGTTCGAACTCGTCTTTGGAGTTACTCGTGCTTTCGAACACAATCTTACCATCAATCGTCACAGTGACAGGCATTAAAGAACTGTTGTGCGAGGCACGGCACGCCTTGGAAAACGAAAGGCGGTAGTTGCCTGCATCCGTCACGGACACCGTCTGCGAAAGTGTGCTGTATTCGCGCAAAAACACAGTCACCGTACCAGCCACTGTAGAAGGACCATTGGCCGTTACATTGCCTCCGTTCCCCTGCAGTCCACTGCCGTTTGTGTTGTTACCAGTCGGATTCGTCTTTCCGATTGTCCAACCTGCCGGATTCATCGCAACGATGCTCGTTTTTGGACCATCCACCTCGAAGCTTCCGTTGGAGATGATGTCTTTGCGACCAATAGACGAAAACGCAAGCGCACCACCGGCGGCGACACCAATCTGCGCTTCCTCCTCCATCCGCACGTCCACCAGCTCAAGCGTTCCTCCTTGCACCGATATCGCCGTATTGGTGATAGTAGCGGACTCAACGTTGAGAATTCCGGCCTCGATCAGCATATTAGCGCCTGTCCATGCGTCGGTGCGCAATATGCCGCCACCAGTCTTCGTGAAACATCCGACAACATCGTTTGTCTCAACCTTCTCCATGCGGAATACGTCAAAGTTCATGCTCTTGTTTTGGTCAGAAGCGTATTTCGACTCAATTGAAACTTCTAGGCTGTAGGTTCTTCCAGCGGAGAGTTCCATGACACCCGTCTCGAATCGCTTGAACCCGTATAAATTCGCCTGATCAGTCGGTCCCTTGAAAGTCGTGGTTTCAGTATCGCCTATCTTTACAACCGTATCCACGTTGCATGAATATGTGGTTCCAGGACGGCATCCCTGATCGAACACGATGCGCCACAATCCATCAGATGGCACGGTGATATCACGCGAAATCTTATGGTTTACACGCAACATAAGATAGTACGTCCCGTTCGTTGTAGTCCATTGAACGCCATCCTTCGTATCGAAGGCGGCTCCATTCCCTTGCACTCCACTTGTCTTATTATTGCCATTTTTATCGATAGTCCAGCCGTTAAGCCCAGATTCGAAATCACCGCCAGGAACCGCAACTGTCTTCACGATATTGGTCACCATGGCACGACGGAATACAGGCGAAAGACCTAGTTCCACATTCGCTCCGGATGCGACATCGAAAGTCACTCCCGCAGCAGTTATGGTCGCCGAAGGAGTATCGGCAGCGGTGGCGGACTTGAAAAACGGACTGAATGCGTTACTGCGCACGGCGACTGTTCCGCCGTCAAGGGTAAGATCCAGAGCACCGCTCGTATAAATACGTCCCAACGCCTCCGAGTCTCCACCAATCAGGGAAAGAACCGCCTTCGACTCTACTCCCGCGCCGTTGCGCCCAATGCGAATGCTCTTTTCCGCTCCGAGCGAGCCTACAGATTTTAGGGTGGGACAGCCCCCCTTGAATCCGGCAATGTACGCTTCTCCAAAGATGACTTTGTTATTGAACAAAATATCGCAACCACTGACAATCAACGACGATCCATCTTCAATCGTGACCGGACCCGAGCCGAGAGCGCCGTCGCTGTATAGGTACAGTTGTCCCTCAATTATCTTCGTGCCGCCGGTGTAAGTCGAAGCTTGCATCGGCATGAAGTCAAACCCACCCGAATTAGTCGACTTGAAACTCAACGAATATATGCCATCAGCCGCAAGGTACGAATCCGTGACTGTCGCCCGCTCACTTGAGTCGTTGAAGAATACCACTTCACCTTCATTGGTGGTAACTGTGTAGTCCGCGTATGCTGCAAAAGACACCAAGGCCATTGCGGCAAAAACATCTTTCGATAAGACTCGTATGCTCATGTTTTGATTCCTTATTTCCTTTAACGCACAATATATCATTTATCCAATGTGACTAGCAAGCCATTCTATACAATTTAAGCATCAGATTATTGACAAATCAAGCACGATTGTGGTACAGTTATGCGTCATGAAAACAATTCTTTTCTTCCAGCACTCGTTCGGCGAAACAAACCGTGACATGCTTTCTGGTGTTCGTCAATATGCTTCCAAAGCAGACTGGCGAATACAAACAATCCAATACTCCTATGCTGCCGTAGTGCGTCATAACAAAAAAAGTCTGAGCCGTGTCGATGTACCGGCACTTCTTGATTTCTGGAAACCACACGGATGTATCATCGAAGGTCAAGGAGAGAATTACGATACACCAAAGCCCGATGATTTCAAGGAAATCCCGCTCGTGTTTCTTGATAGAATGCCCGACTCCCTTCCAAGAAAAGCCCTCTGCGTCTACAGCGACAGTGGTAGCATTGCAAATACCGCAGCTCGCGAATTACTCTCTCTCGGCCTTGAAAACTTTGCCTATGTCGCCTGGTGGAAAGACAAGGCGTGGAGCAGGGAACGCGGTGAGATTTTCAGGAATACTATCATGGCGCACGGCAAGACCTGTCGATGGATGGCGCTCTCGGCTGCCGACAGCAGTCCCAGCATGGAATTTTCCGACGAGGTAAAGTCCCTGCCCTCTCCATGCGGTGTTTTCTGTGCAAACGACCTGACCGCGCACCGTTTCATCGCCGAAGCCATTCATTTAGGGCGCTTCGTTCCTGAAGACTTCGCAGTAATCGGTGTCGACAATGACATCGAGCAGTGCGAAGGCTCGGCAGTTTCCATAACCAGCATCCCACAAGACTGTCATGGGGCAGGGTACAACGCTGCCAGAATGCTGGACTTGGCCATGAGTCATCACGCTGCTTCACAAAGCTCAGTTCCGATGGTTTTATGCCCAATCGTCCACCGCGCCTCGACTCGGATTCTGCCGCGCAAGGATGCAAGACTGTCCGCTGCACTTGAGTACATAAGACTCCACGCATGTGACGTTGATATAGACATCAATGTTGTCGCAAAGGCTGCTAAGTGTTCACGTCGACAGATCGACTCTCTCTTCAAAGAACTAGTCCGTCACAGTGCGTTGCACGAAGTGCATTCTCGCCGCATAGAATGCGCAAAGCAGCTTCTTATCCAAGGAACGCTACCCATCTCGGATATCGCCACCAAGTGCGGCTATCGCTCCGCAAGCGACTTCTCCCGAGCATTCAAGCGCGAAACCAAAACATCCCCTTCACAGATGCAGAGACAAAATTCAGGACATAATGGCTTAATTTTTTCAACACCAGAAAGCAACATTATCTAACGAGTAATTGGATGCACTGCCATCTACGTTACAGACTCACTCCCATCTCCTTGAACTGCGCCGCCGCATTGAGAAAATGCGCCGTCAGCCAAAAAACCGTCCACCGCTCGGCATAGCCGCCGCGCAACCTACGTACATCGCTTGTGTTGCCCTGCTGGGCGAAGTTTGTCTGCTGAATCTGTTCACCCAACGAGCCGGAGGCATCCGTCAACTGGAAACAGGTACGATACATGACAGCAGCAAGGCGCTTTAGCCTTTCATCGCCAAGATATTCACCCATGCGCCAAATCTCCGGCGTAGTCAGCACCCCGAACACATCAAGATGCTGGTTCTGAGCCGAGACCACCGTCCACCCCGTCGATTTGAACGCATGGTCACTGAGCCGCCCCGGCGGATATGTAGCGTCCCACACCATCGTGTACGTGAGCATCATGTTCATAGCATGCTGCGCCAGCCGCGCATAACGGCGCTCCGCCGCCGCGTCTTTGGACGCAACCGCGTTGCGCAGCAGTTCCAGATAGCCTTGAAACGCCGCATATGCGCCCTCCTTGTCCTCGCAAGATGCATCCAGAGTGCCACCCCAATAGACAGCATCATAGCCGAAGTATTTCCGCTCAAACGCCCCAGCGAGCTTCTGCGCCGCCGCAAGGCAATCTGGCTTGCCGAACATCTCCGATGCTACTACAAGCGGTGCCACAAGGAAACCCGGCCCGGTTGAAGCCGGCTCACACCAGTCCTTGCGCAAAATGTTCGCCGCCATGGCATCCGCAACCCTTGCTGCGAACCGCCGCCACTTCGACGCATCAAGCCGCCCTTGACGCTCTACAAACCGGATCGCCTTCAGCACAGAATACAGCCCCTGCCCACACGAAACGGGATCGCCGCCCATCGTTTTGCCGGTCTTCATATCGAACGTCACGCGAAATAGTCCATCGGTCTGCACCGTATCCATGAAAACGTCACAGAGAAAATCGAGGGAACGCTGTGCCTTGTCCCAATCGGACGAATCAAAATCAAGCACAGGCAACGCATATCCACATGTGGCCGCGCACCCACACCAGCCAATCGTCAGATGCCGCCACTTATATTGCGGATCGTACATGTCGAAACCGCAGGCATTGGAAACAGGTCCTTCGACCCAGCGCGACAGCGCAAATCTCCGTTTCGTTTCCACTATGCCGTTGTACTTCTCGAACCGCTCCGCGTCATATGGCCTGAACAGGCTAAGCGACACGTCAAGTGCCTGCTCGAACCCGAACGCCTCCTTCGTCGCCGTACCCGTCTCCACCCAAAAAGTCTTCTCCACAACTTGTCCTGGCAGAAGCGTGATGTATGTTTCATCATACGGTAAGGCTGCGCCCTGTGTGGCCTTGACTACAGACCGCCGGCGATTGTACCCGACAGGTCCCGAAAGCATCACGATGTCCGAGCCGTCCTTGAACGACTCAACGCCAAGGCTCCACCAGAGATCCTCACATTTCGCACCGCAAACCGGAGACGGAAGCGTGTGCAGCGCCGCGAATGTTCCAGATGTCACATCTTCAAGAAGCGCAAAAGGCATCGGGAGTCGATGTTCCTCGAAAATGGCGAACTCGCCAGACTCTCCCGCGAACACAGGAACTCTGCCATCCATGCGTCCCTTATTGGATGGATTACCGTACATCAAGATACCCGGCACGAACGGCTTCAACGCCTTTGCATCGCCTTCCACGCGATAACGCACAGCAAGCGTCACCTGCTCCAGTGGTTCGGTCCCCGTCCACGTCCAGCGGCGCACCACCTTTGTAAGGTTTTCGGTAACCTTCACCTTAGAATCGGACACCCTCAGTCCCGGCACATTCTTACGCCATTCAGAAGCCCATCCATTTGTCCAACCAAGGCCGATCTCAGGCTGAAGCAACTCCGCCGTCACCGATAACGGCAACAGCCAAAGGGTCATAGCCAAAATTTTGCAATGTCTCATCTCTAAATTATCCTATTTCAATTTTACACATGACAACTTATTATACCACATCCACTACCATCCAATAGGCAAGAGTGAGTCCTTTTTTCAACTTGCAACTTGTCAAACTGTTATCACAATTTGATGTTTAGAGGCAACCCCTATAGTTACATTATTTGGAACAACTGGGGATAGACCTCGAAAAGAATTATAATTTCGAGTGTCAGTCAACTTATTTTATTAAATATCACACTTCTGGTAGTCTATAAGATTTCGTCCGCACCATAATCTTGATAATCAGTCCAAACCATATTCTCATTAATCTGCCGTCTCCTCAGAATCGAGAAAATTGTTCCGAAATGAATTCTCATTTCCTAGAATCTAATCAATCCCTTCGTTTCGTATTCAGTTCTCATGTATTATAGAGGCACTTGCAAAACCAGGGAGGGGCAACGTCCTCGTTGCCCATACGGCGGCTAATCGCGGGCAGCGGGGACGC
>JAFXEA010000284.1 GCA_017521065.1 Kiritimatiellia bacterium
ATACTTGCCGTCCTCTGTGGTGTTGACCATTCTTTCGTAGGTACGCCAAAGTGCAGTATAGAATACCCTTCGTTCGGCCGGTGTTCCACCCTCAACCTCTATTTTGCCCAAAACAGCATTCCAACAATCCCTTGCAGCAAGCGCAAGATCATCAAGAGACTTTCCGGCGACCTCCTTTTCATATGAAACCGCAGCCTGCTCCTGCGACTGATAAGAAACGGCATATCTCATGACAACTTCCGATCCCGCCTCTTCATCAAAGAAGAGCGCCAGCATATTTCCCTGCTCCTTGATGGTCCGAGGAGCAACAGACAGTTCTGCATGGAGAAAAACCTCCATTCCCCTGTAGACATCCCTGCCTTTGATGACACAGTTATTACACGTAAAACTGCCGTCTTTAAAACGCGGACGAAATACTAACGCATGTGTACCGTCCTGTTCAAATTGAAACGATGCGACAGCGCCACGCTGAGCCGGAGCAAGTTTGAAAAGGACATTCTCCTCGTCAAAGAAAGTCGTAAACATTTCAGGTCTTGAGCACTGCTGATCCCAGGTTCCTCTCCACCATGCAAAAACATTCTTTGGATTACCGGTAAAGGGATTAACAAGGAAAACTCCCTTGTCTCGATGCGACACTATCTGAAGGGGGAACGGATTGACACGGTCCGTCTTGAAACTTGCAGGCGGCGGAGTAAACCGAAGAAGTCCGTTTGGAAGTTGAGTCGCGGGGAAGGTAGGCACGAGCATATGACTCATGTTGCCTATCTCCGTATTAACCTCGTCAACCAAACTGGCTTTTGCCACAGAAGAAAACGCTACAATAGCGACAAGTCCGGCAAACGCCATAATTTGCCTACCGAAAACCTTTTCCATAATCACTTACCTTTCTTCTCTACGACAACAGGTGTGCATCCCTCTAAAGCCGAAGCCTCCACACCAGGCGCTGAAATAAAATACCCGTACGGAGCAAGGCGATATCCTGCGGCAATTCGCGGAACATTCCCCAAGTTCACCACAACTTTTGCGCCGCCCTCATACTCTGCCTCCACGATACCGTCATCATCACGAGATGCCGCATCTGCATCTTTTCTGGCGAAAAGCGCCGTCCTGTCATGCCGGAAAGCAACAAGTTTACGGCCTGCGTACTTTGAAACTACACGAGATTGCAACTCATGAAGCCTGTCATACCAGGCACGAACCTTCTTGTCATGGATAAAATGCCAAGCATTGCACCGATAAGAAAGCTGGTAACCAAGCGCAAGGCACCATGCAAGTATGCGTTCATTTTTGGCGAAGCCACCCAAATCATGCAAATAGAACAGACATGTATCATGGAAAAGACGAACAGGAATCGGCTCTATCTCCCACAGATGAGCAGGAAGATCAACCTTAGCAAGCACATTCTGCCCCAGCGATCCTTCATGAACGGGAACTGTTCCCCAGGAAAGGCCGCAAAGCGCAGTCTCTTCCCGCGCCACCCGGTCCCAACCGTCCTCCGTGCCAAGCGGAACGAATCTTGAATCCTCCTCCACCATTGAAATCATACCTTCAAGATATGCGGTTGGATGCGGCGAGGCTGGATTGAAATCATATGCAAGGCGACGGGCTCCGCACTGATCCTGGAAAAGCATATCTACAGGAAGCTCCTCCAGGAACTGTCTGCGGGTTCTGCGGTTTGCCTCCTGCACTGCCGGATGCCAGAAGCAGACGGTCCAGCCATCAGCCTTGCCGTAAACCTCATGCAGAGGATTGCCCTTTGCATCCAAAGACAGCGGTGCTTCACCTGCCGCTTTAAAAGTTGGGCCACGCGGATGATCGCACCACCATGTGGGATTTGTATATGGGGAGTACAGATGCCCGGCCGCACGCACTTCACTTATGAATGCACGATACTCCTCGATTGTTCCAAATTCGGAACGCGGTGGAAGATGATCGGGATACTGCTTGTCAAACCCACCCTTAAGGTATTGCGATTGGTGGATCAGCGAAGGGACCGGAATGTTTGGAAGGGCCCGGCGGCACTTTGCACAATTATCGCTCACAAAAAGAAGCGGGGATTTCTTGAACTTCTCAAGTTTAACCTTGTCCCCGACCTTGCTCTCAAGTGACCACGACAAATCGTTGATTCTCACATACTCGTCGCAGGCTGCCGCAAACGTCTGATTAGTGGAAAGTCGAACTGCAGGAGTGGTCCAGGTCACACCATTCGTAACCCATGCACGAAAGCCATGCTCAAGCCAACCGCCCTTCTCGTCCGCGCCTATGCGCATTGATCCGGGGACAAACATGTTCGGGCATTTCCACGGTTCGTGGGGCGGACGGGGACGGACGCCCATAAGCGAACAGGTCGAACCGTCTTTCCAGTTCCAATGCACAATGTTCGCAAACAATCCCGGATAACCACCGCCCAACGAATGCCATCTCTGCGGAACAAGCGCCTTGAAGAAGCTCAAACCGCCAACCGCAAGCCAATGCCCGCCACTGCGAACATACTCCCTCACATCTGCAAGCATCTTCGCAAAATCTTCGACGCGAGCTACGGGGATTGCCTCCGGATACGGATTTACGATGATAAGAGTTCCATCATCCTTCAGTGCCTTTGAAAGTTCCGCCGGCGTCTTCAGTTCCACATACTCGAAATTTCTTTCGGAGGACTTCTGCATCATTGCCCTGATATCCTCCTGCGAAGCTGGACAGTATCCCGTATTCTTGGGACCCGACGGTAGACACAAAAACGCAATTCTGCGTCTAGGGGATTTCTTGTTTTCACGGAGTACGCCCCTTACGCAACCTCTCAAAAGAGCCAGGCGAGTGTATCGTCCGTCATATCCCGACGCAGTTCCTACGCGCCAGATCATCCCCTTCCCGCCAAGAGAGGAACCGCTGAAAAGCGGGCCATGCGGAGAATCGACAATCACACGGTCGTACTGTCCCGGAAGAGGCGCGCGGTTTACCACAAAGTTTCTGTTTGTGATGGAGGCAGCATGCGCGCCCAAGAATCCGAAACCCTCTTCCGTAACAGTGACAGGCACGGGAACATCACGAATTGGACGCATTGCGCATCTGCCGCCGTACACATCCTTGTAGCCATGTCCCGCTACTGAAACCGCCTCCCAAGCACATTTGCCGATATCCGTCTGAGGACGGAAAAAGCCATCTTTCAATGAATAGCCGGTTCCCATCCGCTTGTCACCGGGGAAAGCTACCCGTCCGACATCATCAGGCGAAAACGTCATGCGCGCCGGGAGCATGAAGTCCGTCACAATGCCCGAACGGACCGTAACCTTACCTTGAAGCTCAACACCATTTGCCAACGGCCTGGTTGCGATCTCTACATCTGCATTGGGTGCACGGTACACTACAATACCTGAAGTATTTGTGCTTACCGATGTGCACATTGTTCCGTTCAGAACAGAGCCATCGGCAAACGTGAGGCTCCAGAGCTGCCCGATTGCAAGAAGTGAAAATATATCCATTTGACTACACCTGTTACCGTACTATCACCGAGAACCCGACAAAGTAGAAGCTGCAGTAAAGAGAACCGTTCTTCAATTCCAGCTTTCCGCGCATTCCTTTTGCGCGTGCTTCCGCAGGCAGCTTTACGCGTGCCGAAGCAAGAGAGAATCCAGAAGACACGTTATCCACGAGCAGATGCGAAGCGTTGGACCAGGCAGAGTAATCGGAAGATCCAAACGCAAACGCAAACGATACGCTCCCTTCTGCATTGAATGACGCTGTCGACAGCGAAGGAACTTCATCCACCTTCCCGCATGCGAATGAAACCATACCGCCGTCCGCAACGACAACGTCACCGGCAACCGTCGCAGAATCCGTCACGGAAATATTGGCAGATCTCAACTCCTCCACCTTCAGGCTGCCGCCCATTGATACTGAATCCGCGACAACGCACGTATCCGGAAATTCAAGGCTCGAACCCTCTGCAACAGCAATGGACGCATATGAAAGCGAATTCACGCGATTGAACCACTTGGTTCCGAGTGCGGCGGCAATTCTTTCGCGGAAGTATTCGGGGAGAGAATTGCGGTAGATAAGAATCTCACCCATTCTCACTCCACCCCAAACACCAGGATGCTCACCGGAGCCACCTCCTCCGACATAGGCGTTCTGCCACTTGCATCCACCTACATAATTGAGTTCGGCTCCAAGTGCCCCTATTTTCTGATCCAGCACATGCATGCCCTTTGAAGGACGATCCGAAAAGTCAAACGACACACCGTCTATCTTAATGGAGGAGCCGTTGCTTGAATGATATGTGCCATTAGGGCTTGATCCCAAAATCGGGCACGTATTTCCACCACCGCCATAGCCTCGGTATCCCCACCCGCTGCCTGCGGCAAGAATGCCGGGGCCTCTAATCTCTTTACCGTCATGAAGCGGCAGATCTGCTATTTCATCGTAATCACCCCACACGACGAACATATTGTGAATGGCCGGAGCATTCGCTCCTTCTCGCGACAAGGAAACATTCGGGACAAAAGCGCCGCCGTTCCCGTCTTTATACAGTTCGGAAGTGTAAATGCCGAAATCCATCAGAGGAAGACCGTTCAGGCTTTTTTCGCTTATGTAAGGTACTCCTACACTTCTGTTGGCAAACTGATACTTTGTTGTGGTCTTCTGCAGGAAATTGACCCCGTTGTTCACATCTACCCATTTCGTTACAAAGTTTGTCCCGTTCTGAGTATTCAAGGTCATCGTATCCGTTGCCGAAGCATCCACATGCAGATACGCACCCGAAGCTTCAAGCGGCGATACTTTCATCGAACCTTCCCTTACATCCAGTGCCGTCAATCGCGCATCATGCGCACCGAGAAGAAGGTGTCCCGTACCTTTCTTTACGAACGTTCCCTGTCCGTCAACGCGTGCAACCGTTGCCGTGAACGCAACGGACATCTCCGCATTGCCGCCGAATTCCAGACCGGGAACAACCGTCTGCCTTTCAGAAACGCTGTACTCCCCTTCCACAGAGAAAGGAGGATTGCCCGCTTCATAATATCCCTTCGCCAGAAGGTTCCCAACTCCTGTTACGACCGCCGTTTGTGATGACCACTGCACTTGACACTTGAACGGAGCGCCGGAAACATCAAGATGGCTGTCACCGAGAAGTGTAACCTTCCCAACCGTTGCCGCATCAAGCCACTTGCGCATCAGATAGGTATGATAGAGTTTGGCCGTTGCCGAAATTGTATCGTATTCCGTGGTTGTAGAAAGGAATATGACTTCACCGATCTTCAAGCCCCCCAACGAACACAATGCCGGATGCTTATCATTCCAAAAGTAGCCGAGTCCCAAAATCTCGGCGAATGGCTTATTATTATCAGGACTTGTAATGGGTCTTGCAATCTTGTTTCTAAGCACGTGCGGACCGTCAGGAACCGGTTTTGTGTAATAAAGTGCTCCCGTTGTACCCCAGCGCTCCCCATCAATGTAGTTCCCATCCTGGGTACGTCCTGGAATGCTTTCCTGATAATG
>JAFXEA010000285.1 GCA_017521065.1 Kiritimatiellia bacterium
CTTTCCTGAGCAATGCAATATACACAACGTATGAGATCAACGCGACTGGAAACACAATCGGAGAACCTCCATGTCCAAACAATCCGGCGGCAAAGAACAGCGGGCCAACAAACAAAGCAATTGTCGCCATGAAAGCATACACAGGCAAATCTTCCACTGCGAATGTTCCATTGTCAGCCATTATCAGCCGAGATATAAATGCCGATGCCCAGCACCAAGCCAACGCAATCAGGAAATTCCTAGACTTGCACATTTTCATCATTCCTTTCCTTGTGTTCTTTGTGGCCAATATTATGCCAGAAACGTCATGACGAGGTTGACCATCATCTCCTTCTCTTGCGGCTTCGACTCCGCGATCATGACCGTCAGCGCGACAAGTGTGTGGTCGGCAATACGTTTGGTACCGTCCTTGCGCAACAGCAAACGGTTGCGCTTGAGGAAGTAGAGGAAGAGTCCCGCCGCGATGCGCTTGTTGCCGTCCGAAAAGCCGTGATTCTTAGTAACGAGATACAAGAGGTTCGCCGCCTTTTCCTGCGCGGAGGGATAGAGATCCTTGCCGCCGAACGACTGGTACACCGCGCCGAGGGCAGACTTGAAGGAGCCGTCTTTCTCGTTGCCGAAAAGCGCGGAATCGGCGGAAAACTTCATACCGTCGATGAAACGGCGGCACTCCTCGTAGGTGAGTTTTACCGAGCGTCCCTTTGTCTTGGGCTTGGCGATAGTCTGGTGATCGTAGCTGTCGAGAAGGTCGAGCGCAGAAGAGTAGGTCTTGACGACATCCAGCACCTGTTCCGTGTCAAGGCTTGCCGATACGCGCTTCATAACATCCACGGCCATTCCGAGCTGCTTCAGGCGCTCTCGGTTTAGCGCATAGCCGCGCACGATATACTCCTTGAGCACCCGCGTCGCCCAGCGGCGAAACTCCACGCCGCGCTGCGAATGTACCCGATAACCAACAGAAATGATAACGTCGAGGTTGTACAAGTCCACTATCTGCGTCCGCGTCTTTCCTGGGATGGCACCGTGCGGAGTGACCTGTGCAAATTTTGCACAACTCACTTTGGGGTCGATTTCGCCCTCTTCTATTGCGTTTTGAATATGACGCAATATCACTGTCCTATCCTTTTCAAACAGTTCTGCCATCTGCATGCGGGTGAGCCACACAGTCTCCTCGTTCAGCTGAACTGGCAAGGAGACCTTGCCGTCCTTCGCCTCGAAAAGCACAATTTCGTTTTTCATTTCCGTTCGCTCCTTTCAGTTGCACGAGAACCTCCAAGACCTACCATATTCGTGCAAAAGGTTTCATGGTTACTCCTTTCGGTTATTGTTACGTTGGCAGGATTGGCGAGGCAATTGAGAGCAGGCATTTGGCTCTCCAAGAAGCCAGTCACTGTGGAGTGGTAAGCGTCAAGGCCCATTACGTCAATAAAGTCGTTGTGGTCTGCTCCTTCGACCGCGACAAACTGCTTTGGATCTTTGGCAAGGTCGAAAAGCTGTTTGCCGTGCAAGAACGGTATTATTGAGTCGGCGGTGCCGTGAATAGACAAAAGCGCGCAATTTATCCTATCAATGCGCTCAATGTTGGGGAATGGGTCGATAATTAGAATCCGCCGACCTGTCATGATTCGCGGGGCGGAAAGATATGCCGCTTCAAGGATAAGTGCGCCGACTTTCTTAGTCGTCGCCAATTCAACGGCAGGGCCAGTACCAATCGAAAAACCGATGACGGCGATGTTCTCTGGCGCGAAGCCTCGCGTCTCCACAAGCCAGTCGTAGAGGCGGTGGACGTTGCGATAGCATCCCGCCTCATCCGGCTTCCCGTCCGAAAGGCCGTATCCCGGATAATCCACCGCCGCCACGGTATAGCCGTCAAGCGCAAACATGTCGAAGAAATCGCTTGAACTGGTTATGTCCTCGGCATTGCCGTGGCAGTAGATTATGGCGGCTTTCCCTTTCTGCGGACCGCGAACCACCGCCGCTATCTTGACGCCGTTCGTTCCGATATCCACATAGCCGCGCAAGTCCGCGCCGTAGCCGTCCTTGACCGGATGGAACATAAGACTGTCAACGAACAGCCATGCCGCTACCTGCAGCAAAACAACAAAGAGGATTGATATTCTCAACAACGACATGATCATCTGTTTCATTATCGCACTTCCTTCTTTGTGTTCTTTGCGGCTGAACCTCATTGGCAATTGATATTGGCATTGGCAACACTTCCACATCTTGACCGCCGTAGCCTTGGCGAAGGTGGTTGGCAACATTTCCAAAGTTCCCCAGCGTTCCCCAGCATTACAACAAACCTACGCCTTGATGTACTTTGTCCCTCGGCCGCCGCCAAGGCGGCGTATGACCCCCCCGCGCACCATCGCGCCAAGAACCGCCTCGACGGTCGTAGGACTCACATCCGGAAGCATCGCGCAGATGTCGGACTTGCCAAGCGGCGTAAAGGAGTTCAGCACCGTTGACTCTATGCGCTTTTTCTTCGACACCTTTGCCGCAGCAACCGATCCGAAACGTCTGTCGAGTTCGTTGTAGCACTCGTAAAGTGTTGAAAGGAAATTCAGCATGAACGGAAAGTATCTCGGGCGCGATTCGTTCCATCCTGAGGACGACTCCTTCAACGCCTCATAGTATTCGGCCTTGCGTGCGTTGATGACCGCCTCGAACGACATGTACCTGCCCGCATCGAATCCGTTGCGGTAGAGAAGAAGCAATGCCAGCAGGCGGCTCAGCCGTCCGTTGCCGTCCTTGAACGGGTGTATGCAGAGGAAGTCAAGGATTACGCAGGGGATAAGCAGCAGTTTGTTGACAGCTGCATCGTCCCGCGCCTCCACATACGCTAGCACGAGCTGCCGCATGGCCTCCGGCGTATCCGCCGCGCTCGTCGGCTGGAAGCGGACAACGCGCCGTCCGTCAGGCATCCTTTCGGCGATTACGTTGTCATCCGTCTTGTATGCACCGTTCGCCCCCGGCTCGGCCAGTCGCATCATCTGCGCGTGAAGACCCCGTATGTCGCTTTCGCGGAAGTCATGCGCGGCAAAATTGACGTGTATCTCGTTCAGCGCATCGCGGTACCCGGCGATCTCGGCTTCCGTATGGTTGAGCGGTGCGCTGCTGCCGCCAACAAGCGCACGGATTCGTTCATCTGTCGTAACGATTCCCTCAATTGCGTTGGATGCCTTCACCGATTCGATTTTCGCAATTGACTCCAGTCGCTGAAACGCTGCTTCGTTATCCTTTTGCCGTATGGAGGTCATCACCTTCAGCGCGGAAATGTTTGCGGCAAGCGTCACCAACTGCGCAGGTAGCAAGTCGTCTTTAAGGAACGAGTAGTTAAAGATATGCATATAAAGGTCTTTCTTCTTCGATCATCTGCACATAGAATACCATTTTATATGCAGATTCGCAACAGCAATCTGCATATATTTTCTCCAACTATATGCAGATTATAATCATCATTACGAAGACGTGCCACTTTCCTTGAGCACGTCTGGCAATGCCTCGCGCGGGCCGAGGAACTTGGGACTGCGGCGAAGAATCACATCGGCGACCGGCAGATGTTCCCGTGGCACAGGAATAGTATCTTCATCTTGTCATCGGTGTCTTTCACTGTACAACCCCTCCGTGAAACTCATCCAACAATTTCGGCGCCTGCCGGGCGAGGTGCCACCGCACCAACGACTCGAGCCGGTCGTATGGGAATTCCCCTTCTCTCATCCACTTAGCGAGAAACGCGCCGAGCCATGCGGCCTCGCCTGTGCCGCTTCCGAAGTCAGGATCGTCTTCAATCCAACGTTCGAACTTCTCCAGCAGATTCTTCTGCACCCTGGCGCTCTGCGACTTCCAACATGCGACAAAGAGCCCGTCTCTGCCGTCTTCGGGCACGATGTCAAGAAGTCGGCGGATCTGCGCGTCCGCGCCCTTCACCGATCCAAGATAGGAGAGAAGGAGTCCGTTGCTTCCATAGGAACTCCAATCCGTCTTAGCGATGATGCGTCCCATGCGAGCACGCACAAGTGTTCCTCTCTCCGCCAACAGACGCGCCAGCTGCAAGGCGAGGTCGAAGTGATAAAGAGAGCGGAAGTCGATGAAGCTTTCAAGCAGGAACTTGGCACCCTCGTCGTCAAGGTCGCCGAAGATGTAGGGCGCGTCCATCCCCCACTGCACAAGCGCGTCGAGGCTGATTGTCGAGGTGCCGCCGTCCCTGTAGCACTTGGGCCGACCGTAGCCGAGCGGCGCTGACGCCCTGCCGACAATCTGGACGCAGAGCCGCACAAGCCTTTCGTCCGGCTCGGACTTCGCGTCCTTCGGCGCGGCAAGCCTCATGTCAAAGAAATCTGTGCCTTCATGCGCGAGGAGCGATACCTTGTTTCCCAACCCGCCGCCGTATCCTGTGAGACTGCCGTCCGCGCCGATGACGCGGTGGCACGGAATGATGATGCAGATCGGATTCCACCCAACCGCGCCGCCGACGGCCTGTGCCGAAACCCTGCCGCCGCGCTTTTTCGCAATCGCCTTCGCGATGTCGCCGTACGAGACCGTGGCCCCGTACGGAATCTTCAGCATCTCGTCAATGACCGCCCGGCGAAACGGCGTCAATCCCTCAATGCGATAGTTGGGCGTAAAGTCGGGATCATGCCCCGCAAAGTACACGTCAAGCCAACGACGCGTATCTCGGAACACTGGCGTCTCGTGCCTTTCGCACCCACGCGCCTCGTGCACATCATCGCGAGAATCCTCAAACCAAAGCCCAGTCAGCGCTTCGCCGTCCCCGCACATCACGAGATCGTCGAATCCTTCGGGCGTCTTGTATTTCCAACTGTATTCCATATGCATCCCTATTTGCAAAGTGTCCAGCGCCACTTGCGGTTTTGGTCGCGCTTGGAGGCGTAGGCGATGCCGATGCGCGGCGCGGCGGTGAACTTGACGCGCGAGCCGTCAGTCTCAAGCCAAAGACGGTCGGAGCGGACGAGGTCTTCGCGGTTGAGCGACCGGTCGATATTGAGAAGCTTCGTCAACCGCCCCGGGCCTTCCGCACCTTCCACGCCGCGAATGAGCACAGCCTC
>JAFXEA010000286.1 GCA_017521065.1 Kiritimatiellia bacterium
AATCTGCTTTATCCATATAACCAAGGGGGGTGGGACATTCCCGCATTTACAGCGAATGGTGTAGATCGAAAGACGGAAACAGAATGATTTTAAACAATCTGGCTATAGTCTTGCCCTTGGGCTTTAGCCAGACTTCAAAAGCAAGGGCAAATAAAAGGAAAAACAAAATGAAAAGACTAATGAAAGTGGCCGCATTGGTGGCCTGTGTCGGGTCGATGCTCAGCTTCTCTGGGTGTGGTGGCTCAAGCGAAGACTCAACGACGTCTGCACAACCCTCTGCCCGCAAGTCATTGTCACCAGCAGAGGAAATGGCTGAATTCGTACGTAAGATTAATGCCGAACTGGCGAAACATGGTGCTGAACCGATGATGAGTGAAGCTGAGATTGCAGAACGTATGACCAAACCAATAGAACCGGACGATAAGGATTTGGCGCTGATTCGGGTGGCATTCCCGCAGTTGCAGAAATATTCAAGTGTTGTGAAGGAGATAAATGATTTGTGTGGAAAATACGCAGTCCGTCCCATGATTGAGAAAGACAACATGGTTGGAGCATTTAATGAATTCATTGGCAAATCTAATGAGGAACGAGAAGAAGTAGTAGGCGCGTTACAATCAGCGCTTCCAAACCTCAAGGTATATTCAAGTGTAGTAAAAGAGGTGAATGATCGGTGTGAAAAACTTGGCGGAAAACCATTGGTAGGTAAAGACGATCTCCACGAAAAGTTTATGAAGTTCATTCTAAAAACTATCGCGGACCAACAGTCGGATATTGCCGAGGCTCAAGACGTACTAAAACGCCTCAAACTGTAAGAAGCAAAGCGGTGAATTCATAGTTTAGATTGTTAACTTGAAATAGTTCACTCCCAAGTTTCTATTAATGCGCGCACTGTGCAAAGAAGCTTGGGAGTGACAGCAATGGTAGGATGCAGTTGCAAATCAAAAGTGAAGGTTAATTTGGAAAGATATGTTGTTCCATGTGGGGAGATCGGGCGGCAAGCGTTACGAGTATTCATATCTTGTGCATTCGCAGATTCGTCTGGATGACCCTTCCCGGATATAGTTGATTGCCGGGAAGGACTTGCCCATGGCGCGTTCGAGGCGTCAACACACGACTGGGCGGCGGACGAGAAGGCGGTTTCGGGGGAAGAAGTGGAGATGATACCCGCTGAGGAGTTCTTCAAAGACGCGGAGTGATGTCAGTTCCAGGCTGTGTCGTCCATCGTCACGAGCATACGCGAGTGGCGGATGGAGAGGATGTGGACTTAGTCTTCGACGGTTTCGTACACGATGCGGTAGGGTTTGACGATGAATTATACCAAAAGGTAATATATTTTTGGTATAATATTTCCGTCTTCATGGAAGAAAGACGGAAAGGACAGTTATGGAAAACCCATTCAAGTATGGCTGTGTGGTGAGCGGCGACCACTTCTGCGAGCGCCGGAAGGCGGAGCGAGAACTTCGCGGGTTCATAAAGGCCGGGCAGAACGTATTTGTGCAGGGCGAGAGGCGCATGGGGAAGACTTCGCTTGTCCGCAAGGCCGTCGAAGGAGTGCGCGGCGAACGGCTGGTCTATGTCGACCTGTACTGCATCGGCTCGCAGGCGGATCTTTGCCGCCGCATAACCGAGGGTGTCGGCCGCGCGAATTCGTCGATGCCGTTTCTGAAACGCGTCATGTCCTTCGCGTCGAGGCTCAGACCGACGCTGTCCTTTGATTCGCAGGACGGAAGCCCGAAGATATCCGTTGATTCGCTGGCCGCGGACGAGCCCGAGTCCCTCGGTGTCGTCATGGACATGCTGGAGAAGATCGCTGCCGACGGCAAGACATGTGTGGTGTTCGACGAGTTCCAGGACATTGAACGGCTGAAGGACGCAGAGCGGGTACTTGCCGAAATGCGCGGCAGAATCCAGTTCCAGGAGAATGTGCCGTATATGTTTCTTGGAAGTGTCCGGCATGAGATGTGGCGGATATTCAACGACGCGAAAAGCCCGTTCTTCAAAAGTGCGGCTGCGTATGATGTCGGCGAAATCGACGTCGGTGACTTCTCCAGTTTTGTCGTTTCGCGCTTTGAGAAGGGGCGGCGGCGGGTGTCGATTGGAATGGCCGGGAAAATCATACAGACGGTCTGCGGCGTGTCAGGCGACGTTCAGGAGCTTTGCGCCGCGCTGTGGGATGTGACGAATGCCGGGCAGGAGGTGACGGAGGCCGATATCCCCGCTGCGCTCCAGGTTGTATTTATGCGCGAGAGGAAAGGGTTCGAGAAGTCGGTCTCGATTTTGACGCCGTTGCAGCTTAGGGTTCTACAGGAAATTGCTGCTACCCCCAAGGCGAAAGTCTTTGGCGGGGAATTCCTAAGGCGTGTCGGCATGGCAAACGCTGGGGCTGTCAGCAAGGCCATCAAGCGTCTGGAAGATCATGGCCTTATATACGAAATGGATGGCGAGCATCGGTTTGGCGATTCGTTCTTCAGACAGTGGATACTTGGAAGCGTGTGACCAAGTCATCAGAAGAGTTCTTCAAAGACTCAGAGTGTTCTGGCCGTTATCTCTTATGAGTGGTCGTTATGTGCTTTGTGGACGAGATAATGACCGGTTATAACATCACTACGGACATTATCTCCCACGCGTAGGCATCCGAGTTTTGGTATAATATGCGTATGGAAGAGAAAGTTGACAGATTGCGGCGCGGCGGATGCGTTGGGGCGGATGGTGCGCGGAGGGCGGCGAAATGACGGGATTGACCGCTTTTTTGGACGTAACGGTGCTTTCGGTGCTGCAGGGGATCGCGGAGTTCCTCCCGATCTCGAGCTCGGGGCATCTGGTGATCGGGCAGCATGTGCTGGGGCTCGAGGTGCCGGGGATGAGGTTAGAC
>JAFXEA010000287.1 GCA_017521065.1 Kiritimatiellia bacterium
CTTGCGCCGTATTCAAAAGAAACGGGATACCCGACATATAGCGCGGGCGGACAAGGCGCATCAGCCAAGGGGACGGGGATTCCGGCGTGAGGCGGGATTGCGCAGACGGGTGCAGAGGCGTGGCGCAGGGCTTGTGGGAGGTATTCCGACCCAAGCCATGCGGCCGCATATGCGCCTGGATGCGCAATACTACGCCGAAAGAGGAATCACCGGCGGAGTGGGGATGCGCCGAAGTGCCGCCGACGCGCCCGTGCAACGGTGGGCAGTACCGATCCCCAACGCCAAACGCACCGCTGCGAAAAGAGGTGGAGCGCAAAGCGGGCGACCCCGAAGGCAATCTTGTGATTGTCGAGAGGGTCGGACGCAAGCGCCAACACCACTTTTCGCGCCGGGAGTATGGTTGGGTCGGTAGTGCCCACAGATTCGCAAGCACTCCATAGCGAAAAGTTGAGATTCGACTTGCAGTAACTTTCAGAACTTGCGTTTAGTTCTGGACACGACAAAGTGGAAGTGCGCAAATGTCGACAATTCCCAATTGGCTATTGGCATTGATTGTCGGCGACATTCCCCAACATTCAATTGGGAATACATCAATTCCCCTGCAACACCCTGCGAGACGTTTCACCTTCAATCTTGACGTCTTCAAACCACAGATTGCGGAATGGACGCTCCGGTGTATCGTCGAAGATGGACTCCGCCTTAACCTTCCCTCGGACATGCCTGAAATGCAGCCCGTCGAACACGCTGCCTGTCGCTTTCCTGTAGTAGAATTTGCAGAAGCCCTTGGCGTCGATGTCGAAATTCTCGAAAAGGATGCGCGATATGTCCACCCCGCGTTCAGGACGAGACCAGGCGCCGACCGCGTTGACGGCATAGCGAGTATCGACGATCTTGATGTTGTGGAATGAACAGTCCCTGATATGGCCGTTGCCGACCCCCAGGCGAATGGCGTTGCAGTCAGAGGAAAAAGTGCAGTTCGACACCACGACATCTGCGCAGTCCCCGTCGCGTTTCAATCTCGCGCCAGACGCCCTGAGAGTAATTGAATCGTCCGCCGTGAAGATGCGGCAATCCGAAACCCTCACATGACGGGAAGAATCGATGTCAAGGCCGTCCCCGTTGTATGTATGCGGGTCCCTGACGGTATGGATGTAGGCGTTCTTGACCGTGACATCCTCGCAACCATAGATGAAACAGCTCCAATAGGGGGCGTCCGCCATTTCAATGTCACGAATGCTTATGCCTTTCGACTCCACGAACCACACCATCTGCGACGGTCGCCATGGAATCTTCAGCTTGTGCTCCGGATGCGTACCGTCTGGCATCTTCAGGAACGCCCCAACATTGCCGTCGATCTTTCCGGGACCGCGCAACGTAACATTCTCCTGTTCGATGCAGAGAATCAGATGTCCCCCGCTCGTATTGTCCCCGACCCCGAGACGGCCATAGTTCTGCGGTGCGACATCAGCTGCGTTGTAGTCCGCAGGATCAGGACTTCCCTTCAGGACAGCCCCTTCGGCAAGATGGAAATCGACGCCGGACTTGAGAAACACCGAACCGCAAAGATACGTTCCGGCCGGAAGCAGAACCTCACCGCCGCCGGCAGAGGAGGCGGCATCTATGGCTCGCTGGACAGCGACGGTATCCTTTGCAACTCCATCGCCTTTCGCCCCGAAATTCCGCACATTGTACTTTATGTCCAGCGCTTCCCTGACAGCCTTGCCGAAAGCCTTGGACATTGAAATCATACCATGATCGTTCGGATGGCATCCATCAACAGTACCTTCAAGGTCGCCGGTGTACATTTCCGTCTTGGGGAGATACACAAGATTCTTCTACCCCTCTGCAATCAGCTTCTCATAAAGCCCCCTGATGAACTTGTCCTTCGCGTTCGGCTCTCTGCAATACACGTCGCACTGCTCGGCCATCACAATCGGAACTCCCGGCCTTTTCGCGCGGAGATTGCGGATAAAGGGTTCGTACCGCGCACGGACAACCGCATCTGGACCGCGCTTGACGTCCTTGAGGTCAAGGTCGGATTTATCGTTTTTCCTGATGCTCCCCATATTCCAGAGACAGTCAAGCACGTAGCAGCTCGCATCGATTGCGGCGAGATGCTCGCTCATCTCAAACTCCATGCGTCCGGAGCCGGAAAAGCCGAGATTGACAATCGGCACATCAAGATTGCGTCCGACAATGGATGGGAAGGCAAGACCGGGCCGCGAAGCGCATCCACCATGCGTTATCGAGGTGCCGTAAAAGACAACTGGCTTGTCAACGCCGCTCCTACGGGGCGGGAGAGCCTCGATCTTCGCGTTCTTGTCAATGCCAAGGGTGAACTCTTTAATCCCGTTGTAGAGCGGCAGATTCACCAGACATGGCGTACCAGGATTCCATCCGAGTGTGAGACTGCCGCCCTTCACGCCATCAGTTATCCGCCCCTGCGCATAGAACTTCCACTTGCCGTTCGCACTTTGCCTGTAGATGTCAATTCCAGATACGCCGGTCGACGGCATATGATCCATGGCAAGACGCGCATTTTTCGGTTTCCACTTGAAATGCAGTTTCCTTGAATCTGTACTGAATCGGAACTGAAGTCCAGCCGAATGGCTCTTCATGCTACGGACGCCGGCATTAACCTTAGCGGTGACATTTGACGGCAACCGATCATAGTACGCACTTGTATTGTCAAAACATCTTCCCTCTATCGGCAGATATTTCCCATCGATCCACTTTATGCCGTTTGTGTCCACAATAGCCGCCTGAACAGCCATGCGCGGATCGTACTTTGCCACTGAATTCTCCTGAGCATAGACGAGCCCCACCGACAATACCGCAAAAACGGTCGAATACATTTTTGTTTTCATGAGCCTATTATATCACAAGTAGGCCATATCCAACATTCACCTCACAGCCGTCTTAAATATTGCATATCCGGCCCACTGCGGCGGTGAAGTTCTCAGCGCCTTTCAGTATCTCGATGTCGACGCGGAGGTAGTAGCACGGAACGGGGGTCGTTTCAAGTCGCGGGAAGCGGACGGCATCCTTCTCCGTCGTGATGAGAGCCTCCGCGCCAAGGTCGGCGGTCTTGTTGAAGGCATATATGATTTCGCTCGAATCGTAGCGGTGGTGGTCTGCGTAGCGTTCGCACCAAATGACGCGCGCACCGAGCTTTCTAAGAGAATCCTCGAAGCCCTGCGGCACGGCGATGCCGGAAAGCGTGGTGAGGGTCTTCCCCTTCAACCACTCCAACGGAAGTTCCTCGCGGCTCCATACATCCTTGAGGATGCGCGGCGCATGGCGGCATTCGATTATCTCCGCCTTTGTGTTGTACTCGCGGATCTCCTTGATCACCTCTTCCGTATTCCCGTCGGACTTGGTGAGAAATATTACGTCCGCACGCGAGATGTGTTCCGCCGGTTCGCGAAGGACGCCACGCGGAAGCATGTGTCCGTTGCCGAACGGATTCGTCTTGTCCACAAGCACAACCTCAAGCGAATGTTTCAGCCGCTGGTACTGGAAACCGTCGTCAAGGATCAGCGTATCGCACCCGAAACGGCGAATCGCCCAGCGTCCCGCCTTAACTCGGTTTCTATCCACGATTACGCAAACGCCGGGAAGATTAGAGGCTAGCATATACGGCTCGTCGCCGCCCGTTGCGGCGTCAAGAAGGACGTGTTTCCCATCGGAAACGACGAGCGGCGGCTCAATCACCTGCGTGAACGTACGTTGCCACCAAGGGGCCTCCTTGCGGCGGTAGCCGCGGGAAAGGATCGCGACCTTGCGCCCGGCCGCCGTCAGCTCACGAGCGAACTTTTCGGTTACAGGGGTCTTTCCTGTGCCGCCCGCGGTCACGTTCCCGATCGATATCACCTGGCATCCCAACGGAAACCTGCGCAGCACGCCAAGGTCATAGAACCAGTATCTTATCGCAACGATGAAGCGGAATATGCACGAAAATCCATACAAGACGGCAAGGAGCGCACGTACAGGACCCGACTGATCCTTGTCCGCTCCCGGCTGCTGGATGATCCGCAC
>JAFXEA010000288.1 GCA_017521065.1 Kiritimatiellia bacterium
AACCGCAACAGACATCTTGACCTCGAGATCGAGCGCACCGTCGGCTGTGGGTACAGCCTTTGTCGAGCCGATGAAGTTTGTGACTCCGCCGCCTGTCGAATATGCCTTGCCGCCGATGCGCCAGTGGCGCGATCCATCCTTCTCCGGACGGTATCCGCCGCGAGGCCCTCGCGACACCCAGCCGGGATAGTACACCGTGGGAGACATTGTTACATCCGCATCATGTACTATTATGCGCCCCATCGGTGCAAGCCGCACGTCGGAAGCAAGCAACACCAAAGGGAGCAGAAGCAAAACTGCCGCCAGAAACATATTTGGACGCGCCATATTCCCTCCTTAAACGATCATCTGATCACAACCGCCGTGCCGCGACGCGGAAGCAGTTCAAGATTCCTGCCGTCGCTTGACACACGCAATCTCCAAGCGCCATCAAGTTCAGGCAGCGCACCTGAAACGCCATGCGTGGTCTCAAGGATCGTATATGCACCCTGATCGCGGTCAAGCGTCTCAAGATCAGCGACATCGACCTTGGAGCCAGCGACAAAGGCGATGCCTCCAAGAACCTGTATCGGATTGGCGAACACCTCTTCTGTGACTTTAAGCTCCTTGCCGAACGCATAGATGCCGCCACATGCATCGAGCGTCGTTCCCGGCCACATCCTGATGGACTCGAACGAAGGCATTGTGGAGCCATCGTGGGGATACACCGTGAACAGAGAACCGTCGCCAGGATCGGTCATGTGCACATAGTCCAATCCATCCGTAGAGTCGCCGCCGTTCGGATTGTAGGCAATGCCGACAATGTCATTAGACCAGTTTACGCAATCATGCACAAAATTAGCAGAGATCGCACCGCCATCGCCCGATGCGTTGAAGAGCTGAATCAGGATCGCATTGGCGCCAGGAGTCAACGTCGCCTTAGCCAAGTGCAGAGTGCCCCACTTGCCGTCACCATGCTTTTCGGACTCAACTTTCTTCCCGTTTATGTAAACGTACAGGAAATCATCAAAAGAATAGGCAAATGTCCACGTCTCGTTCGTTGCACTGCGATTCCACACATATCCGGAATAGGATACGTAATGGGACCCAGAAAAATACTTGGATGAAGAGCCGAGATATGCACGGCTCGGCTCAAGCTCGACACCTAGATTCGACAATGCGACTCCTTTATTGTACTCATCCCTGCTTTCATTGGATTCATATATCTTCTCTCCGCAGACGAGACCCGGTACGGCGACCGGGAGTCTAAGAGTACCTTCCCGCACCTCAAGCGGTGTCGTTCCAGAAAGCGGGGCATTGAACATGAACGCGCCTTCGCCGGTCTTAACGAAGGAAGAGAACGTTCCAGCCGCGTTCTGCAGCGTCCCCGACGTGGCTGAGATGGCACCGTAAGATTTCTCAAATCCACCAGCATCCAACGTGCCGCCAACGATCTCAATGCCGTTGTTCGCCGGAACGGCATCGGAGTGAACAGCTTTAAGCGTACCGCCCTCAACACGCGTCACACCACCATATGTATTGGCGGCGTTAAGGCGCAGCACACCCTCGCCCTTCTTTGTCAAGCCGCCGGAAGCAACCGTACCGAGCGTACAGACGAGCGGAATTTCATTGGTATAGCCACCGCGCGTCAGTTTCGCGGTGATTTCAGTGTAATCGTTTCCTGGTGAGGTTACGGTGAATCCCGTAACCCGTCCGTTCACAGAATCGAATTCTGCGACAGCAGACGCGCCTACTCCATCGCCTTCAATCTCAATGTACGGAGCGCCCACGAACATCCAGTCTGAAATCGTGACATTCTCAGGCAAGGCAAGCGAGACAAGTCCTTTACCGCTTGGAGCGGTTATCGTGTGATCGAGATTCACGCTGTATCCTGCGGTGTCAAGAACCGCCCCTTCCCTGAAAGAGGTGAGCCTCATGCGTTCAGGATCCCCGAAAAAGAAGCTTTCCGCTTTGTAGGCCGGACGGGTTGTCACCTTGTTCACACGATGGTACTTGAGCGCTCCTCCATCAAAATTTATCCATGCGTAGGTGCCGTCCAATGGCACATCGGAACCGGCGTTTATTATGGTCTGGTTTTCATTTGTCATGACCTGCATGAACATGGTTTGAAGCACACCTCCATTCAGGTTCACTATCGCCTTTGCGCCGGGAGCGCCAGCAAGATCCATGGCGTTGTCGATGAACAGCGAGCCTCCCGCCATGGTCAACTGATCCTGGTTTCCGGCGTTGCTGGAATCAAAGATGGTTTTTCCGATGATGAATCCGCCCCAGCTCGTCACTGTTCCACCGGTCTGATAATACACACCTTTCGAGGGATAGTCCGATCTTGAATACTGTCCGAATATCATACCGCTGGATTCTATGAGCGTATTGCCGCCTTTCTGGTACCAAAGGCCACGGGCCCGTTTACCGCTCGCAGGATAAAGCGAACCTCGTGATCTGACGGAGCCGCCCGACACCTCCATGTAACCACTCCCCTGAGACGCAATGTAATTGTTGATGTACTCGCCAGATACAGAGGCCAGCGTCAATGAACCGCCTCGCATGAACACCGAACCGTGGCATGTCGCATTCTGGCTTTTCGAATCGGATGCATACCCCACCCAGAGAAGGTTTGTGATCACCGCGCCGTCGCAGATTTCGAGCACCCCCCGGCTGCCGAAGTAATCGGAGATCGCATAGCCATCCGATGACATGTCACGGCTGGATCCGATATTCATGGTCTTAGACCCGCCCTTTACCCGTCCTGGCCAGTTCGTGACAAAAAGAGTGTCGCCACCTATCTTCAGACGGGCAACCGACGGATATACACCCCCCACATTCACCGCATTTGTGTGGACATCCACCATACCCGCATCATGGAGATCAAGCGTCGAATTCCCCGTAACAATCAAATCCTTGAATTTGTGAACCGTGTCCACACCGGTAATACTTGCATAACCGTCAAGCTGACGGTAAAACACATCCGACAAACTGCCCGTAAACGCGATAGCCGCTGCTCCTGCAAGATCAACAGCCATCCTTTTGCCAGCCGAAAAATCCTTGGCGTACACTTGCGGTTCTGTTTTTGTACCAGACGATGTAAAAAGTCGGACACGAAGCAATGTATCAAGCTGAGAAGAACGGACATTCTTCCGCATTGCATTGTACACTTCAACCTTATCCTCCAGATCGTCATGCAAATCCTGTATGACCATAAGATCCACATTGTAGTTTCCCACAAAGATCTCACCGTTGGCGGTCACAGTCCCGCCAAAAGACCAATGAGCCCCCGCTGCGCTGGTCGAACGATTGAACTGTACACCTTTTTCCGTTATTGTTACAGGCCCATTGATCCGTCCACGCGTCTGATATTCCCCGGTACAGATCTCTTCATTGCACAAACATCCATCAAGCACCACGCTCCATTCAACTGCCGGAGCAAATCTTTGGGAATTTAATCTTGCGCCCTCACCAATCGTGAGAGTATTCGCCGCAGATCCGTTTAACTTGGCCTCGCTACCTTCAAGACAGAACGCGGAATCCTTTCCCGTCACGGTGATATTACCGGGATTCACAATACCAGCAGAAGCGATTCCAAACCGGCACACTATCTCAAGATTGTGTCCCTGCATATCGAGGATCCCTTGTCCTCCACGAATATCCCAACGGCGATATTTGTTGCTTGTGGACGAAGTGATGACACCGCCGAAACGCGTGTCACCGGCAAGTTTGATCCGCTCAAAGACCGCACGCCACTGATCCTTTACAGTGCCCACATGGCACAGCGCACCGCATCCATTCACACCAATGCCGGAAACCGTTATCTGCTCCTTCCCGAAAAGGAGTGCTTCGGTATCATGTTTAAATTCCAGCGTCGCACCGTTTTTAACCACCGTTCCCTTGTCAACATCGCCGAATGCTTTATTGTGCAGCGCAAGCAGATAGCCCTCTT
This sequence comes from Kiritimatiellia bacterium, assembly GCA_017521065.1. Lineage (GTDB taxonomy): Bacteria > Verrucomicrobiota > Kiritimatiellia > RFP12 > UBA1067 > UBA1731. Next base: position 3,935 of record JAFXEA010000288.1, read on the forward strand.
CAACACGTATCTCTCCCTTGTACCCTTCGAGCGACCGATCAATGATCAACCTGCCGCCGCCCTTCTTGACAAGATCCGACTGAGAGGATAACAAACTGCGAATATCATTTTCCGTAAGTGTATAATCGGCATCCGCAGATTCAACCTTGATTACAGCCTCATCCGCAGACAACCGACAGCACGCACAACTGATCACTGCCAAC
>JAFXEA010000289.1 GCA_017521065.1 Kiritimatiellia bacterium
CAGGAACATAAAAGCCGCCCCTGGGGACAGGCCCTTCATCATCATCGCGGTCGCTATCGGGATTGCCGCCGTCGAGCAGATGTACATCGGAAATCCGATGAGCGCCATTATCGGCATCGCCAGATAATCGCGTTCGGACAAGGTGGAGGCAAAGAAGTCGTTTGGCACGAATGCTGCCACAAGCGCCGATATGACAAGCCCGATGGAGAGCGGTTTCACGATTCCGCCCAAAAGACGGATATAGCCCTGCCACAGGATCATGCGCAGGTTGCGCGACGGCGGGGTTGACTGCTGAGTTGCGGCGTCCGGCGGTACATCGCTGTCTGAGAGCGCATGGACGGTGCAACCTCCCGCAAGCCCCGTCACGAATGCCGCCACAGGACGCGCAATGGCGAAGAGCGGTCCCATCAGTGCATAGGTGGCAAAGATGGAGTCGATACCGGTCTGCGGCGTAGAGATGAGAAAGCCGGCGGTTGCACCCTTGCTCGCACCGTTTTTGCGCAAGGCTGTCGATATCGGGATCACTCCGCATGAACAGATCGGGAGTGGCACTCCGATCATGACGGCGCGGATGATGCTCTTGATTCCGCCGGAAGCTCCAAGGAATCTAATCACAAAATCACGTGGTATGCACACGGCCATGATTCCGGCTATGAAGAATCCGATGATGAGCCAAGGCGCCATCATCGCAAACACATTCCAGAACGCTTTGCTGAATTCCATAAGCACATCCATATTCCACCTATGTTCAAATGTAAAGAGATTGTCTGCCAACAGGATGCGTCCAGTTTCAGACAATCCTTCCGACGGGCAGAAATTATATCATTTAGAACGTTGCAGTGAGAGAGAGCCCTCAATATGATACAATTCATCGCAATTGATCTGTCAGTCTGTCAGATGTAGGCTTGCAGTGATGGCCTTGCGGATTGTGTTTGCAATGTCCATTGTTGTCGGAATTGTCGGTTTGAAATTCTGTGCGAAATGAGAGTCGGTTAAAACGAAAAGGAGGAGGTATGCAGATAACTGAAACAGGAGAGTTCTGTCTGTCGGTCGGTGGAGGTGTGTATTCTGGAGAATACGACAAGTCGCTGATCGGACGGGAGTTCGTGCATTTCAAGGGCGGACGTTATCGTCTCCTGGGATTTGCCAAGACTTCGGAGGGAGAAGAGACTGTTGTTGTCTATCAGACTCTTTATGGTGAGTGCGGCATGTGGGTACGTCCGGCGAAAATGTTTTTCGAGAATGTAACGCGCGATGGCGTCACGATGCCACGCTTCCGTCTGGTGGAAGAAGGGGATGCCGATTGAAACGATGATTTCATAGGCTCGACTGACTCAGCCGGGAACTGCGGCGGGAGATTTCATATCAGGCGATATGCGGAAATTGAGCCGCGCAGAGTTTTGAGCGGTAGCTGTTAAATTCGTTTGAGAGATGATGCGAAGGCTAGGAAGAGAAGATTATGCTGTTGACGCGGTGACGGCGGCGAAGATGCTTGTCGGCGCGTGGCTTTGCCGCCGGATGGATGACGGTGGCGTCGTACGGCGGCGCATTACCGAAACCGAGGCGTATTGCGGCGAAGAAGATACAGCCTGTCATGCGCACAAAGGGCGGACTGCAAGGACGGACGTGATGTATTCCGCCGGCGGATGCGCCTATGTTTATCTCTGCTACGGAATGCATGAAATGCTGAATGTCGTGACTGGTGCCGAGGGACGTCCGGAAGCCGTGCTTATTCGCGGGGTGGAAGGGGCGGAAGGCCCGGGGCGGCTGACAAAATTTCTCAAGATTGACCGCTCGCATAATCGGGAAGATCTTGTCAGCTCCAATCGGCTGTGGATAGAAGCGGACGGAACCAAAGTTAAGTTTACCTCTTCGCCGCGCATCGGTATCGCGTACGCCTCCAAACGCGACCAAAAGCGCAAATGGCGTTTTACAATTTGCCGCAAAAAGGTATCGTGACAACGTCGGAATGGGCGAAATTTAAAGAAGGCTTTGAGAGGGGGCTTAAGGATACCGTCCGGTTCGGATGATTCATCAGACGGCCCGCGTTCGTGTCTTGAGTGTGCTTTGTGGTTCGTCGGAATCATAGTCCTATGTGTTATTATAGTTTGGCTGAATAAATGAGCCGCTGCCTCCGCGTCAAGAAAACATCGCGGACTTTTCGTGAGCTAAAACCTGTATTGGAAAATCATCTCCTGCAGAGAGAGGGGATGTTTAACCGTGTAGATCGTGTAGAACGTGTAGAGGGGTAAGGTGTGTTAGGTGAAGGTGAACGGTGGAATTGTTTTTTGTTCCGTCCACAAATCTTCACTCATCTCCACAAATCTTATAGATAGTCGCAAAGCCCCAAAATAAACCGGTAGGGCGGTCTCGCCGAGACCGCCGCGGTGCGTTCGGCGAACGCACCCTACCAAGTTTTGCAACTGCCCCTTCATTTGTGTTGATATGTGACGATTTTGGGAGTGGATTCTTTGAGTTCGAAATTTGCCTAAAAAGTGACCGGAAAGCTCAAATCGCCGCCCACCAATTACTGCCCACCAATCACCCGTCGTGTCCAAAATTTTCCTAGTGACCGCGCGCGACACTCTTTGATCCGATGATTGGACACAAGGAGGTTGCAACATGTGGTATAATTACGGGTCGAAAGAAAGGTAACAAAAGCCATGCCAAACATTGATTGGAAGAGTCTCGGTTTCGGTTTCACTGACGTGAACTGCCACATCCGCTACGTCTGGAAGGACGGCAAGTGGGGTGAGGGCGAGTTTGTGAAGGATCCTACCATCACGATGCACATAGGCGCAAGCTGCCTTCATTACGGGCAGGAATGCTTCGAGGGAATGAAAGCGTTCTGCCAGAAGGATGGCAAGGTGGTGCTGTTCCGTCCTGAGGAGAATGCTCGCCGCATGATGCGCACCGCCCAGCGCACCGTAATGCCGCCCGTGCCTGTGGATATGTTCATCGAGGCCGCCGAGAAGGTGGTCAAGGCCAACATCGAATACGTGCCGCCGTACGGCACCGGCGGATCCATGTACATCCGTCCTCTGCTCATCGGCACCGGTCCGCAGATTGGTGTCGCCCCGGCCAGCGAATACACGTTCATCATGATGGTCATGCCCGTGGGCGCATACTACAAGGGTGGACTCAAGCCCGTCCGCGCCGTCATTCTTGACGACTGGGACCGCGCCGCTCCTCACGGAATGGGTGACGTTAAGGTCGGCGGCAACTACGCCGCATCCCTCTACGCCCACGAGAAGGCGAAGAAGGAAGGCTGGCCTGTCGAACTCTATCTTGACGCGAAGGAGCACAAGTATGTCGAGGAGTTCTCCACGTCCAACTTTCTCGGCATCAAGGCCGACGGCACGTACGTCACACCCGACAGCTGCTCTGTGTTGCCCTCCATCACCAATATGTCGCTCAAGCAGTGCGCCGCCGACCTTGGCTGGAAGGTGGAGTGCCGCCCGATCCCCTACGAGGAGATCAAGGAGTTCGCCGAGGTCGCGGCATGCGGTACCGCCGTCGTGGTCACTCCCGTGTGGGAGATCACCCGCGGATCCGATGTCATCAAGATCAGCGGACAGGATGAGGTCGGGCCTCACCTCCAGAAGCTTTTCGATACCGTGCAGGGCATTCAGTACGGACTGCTCCCTGATACTCACGGCTGGTGCCACGAGGTGAAGTGAGCCATGGCGGAAGGGGATGTTTCGATAGCCTCGCTCGCCGAGGAGCGTCTCAAGCTGGAACGCGAGGCGTTCGAGCTTGAGCGCACCCGTCTTGAGGCGGCGCGTGCGCGGGCCGAGGCGGAGCTGAAGCTTGCCCGTTCGGGACATCCTCTTCTCGTATTTGCGTCCGTTGCGCTTCTCGCTCTTGTTTCGTTCGCCGGCGGCATTCTGCTCGGGAACTCCATGAGCGAAAGTCGGCATCAACAGCAGCGGGATGCGCGTCTCCGCGAGGCGCTTTCCCAGCTTAGCGGATTTGCAGAGACAACATCTTCATCCACCAATTCGCTCCCTCTTGCGCCCGGCGTAAAAACTCGCGTTACCGGGGCGCGTGGTGATGTTTCGGTGGTGGTCATCCAATGACAAGGCTTGCGGCATTGCTTTCTGCGGCGCTGCCGTTCGTCCTGCAGGCGTTCACGCCTGAGGTCGCGCTTTCCGTCGCGCCCACGAACATAGTCCTTTCAGAGAAGGCGGAAGCGGTCATCTGCATCACGCTTCCGCGCCGTCTCGTTGCAAATCCTTCAATATCCGCTAATTTCATTCCGGAAGGTTCGCGCCTTTCGATGGAACGCCGTCAGGTGCAGCTGGACGGTAAAACGGCATGGCAGTATGTGGTGAAGGTTCCTGTCGATGGGGACGAGGCGGGTGTGCGTACGCTCGGTCCCGTAACCGCCCAGATCCCCGTCCGCACCGATTTCTTCGGGATGGTTTCGCGTACTGCGGAACTGAAGTCCGGCACAGCGACACTTACGGTTGTCGCGCCGCCTGAGGATGGACGTCCCGGTTCGTATTGCGGGGCGATAGCGGATGGATTCAACGCTGTCGCGTCGGTTGATTCGAATGTCTGCACATCCGGAGATCCTTTGCTTTTCACTCTTGAGCTTTCCGGCGCGACGGATCCGTCGATGGTGTATGCGCCATCCGTTGCGGATGCGTTCAAGGGAACTTCCTTCAGGCTTGACGAGGCGTCTCTCAAGACGGAGACTCTCGCCGCGTCGAAGCGCTTCACATGGCGCGTAAGGGCCGTCGGTGCGGGTACGGTCGAGATTCCGTCCGTGCCGGTTGCCTGGTTCGATCTGCGTTCTCGGAGCTATAGGATCGACCGTACGGTTGCGATCCCCGTTCAGATAAAGGCGGGTGAGCAGGCCACGCTCGGCGCCATTGACGAGGTCGGCGGCGAGACGGATGAGTTCCCCGTGCCTGACGGAATAAACCTCCCGTTCACTCCCCGGAACTTTACGCTGAAGCATGCAGTGTCGCTTGCGGTCAGAGCGCAGACGGAGAAGGATTTTGCGGCGGCGGCGGAACGTTACGCGGCGTTTCTGGAACTCCTGGATTCCGACCGCAGTGTCGCGGAAGGTGAGGACGGCGAGGCGTTCAGGTCCGTACATCTGTGCAACCTTGCAGCCCTTCATGCGATGGCGGGGAAGCCGCGCGATGCGGTTGCGGCATATTCGAAAAGCGAGCTGATCACGGGCGCGACGCCTGAGACGCTTCGCGGCCTCAAGGCGGCGTATGCGAGGCTCAAGAACGATCCGCGGGCGGATCTTCCGCTTCCGCGGATTCTCTTTCCGTTCTGGTTCAGGTTCTCTCTGACGGGAAGGGTGTTGTCTGCCGCCGGTGCCGTCATCGGCTTTGCGGTGCTGTTCCTGCTTGCCGTCCGTGCAGGACGCAGGCTCGCGCTTCTTGCGCTCATGTGTGGCGTGACGTGTTCCGCCTTTGCGTGGCCGTTTGGCGGACGCAGCCCGTTTTCGAGTCTCTTTGACGATATGCCGAGCATGCGGATGAGTTTTGGCGGCGATGCGTGTCCAATAGGCGCCGAAGCCTGCTTCAGCAATGCCGTAACGATGGTGGGCGAGCCGGTGCAGCTGATCGTGCGGCTCAAGCCCGGAACCGTCCGCATCTCTGACAATTCGGTGAACATCGAGGCAGGCTTCCCGGAGAGGACGACGCATGGCCGCCTGACTCAGGTTTCGGACGACGAGTACCGCGTTTCGGTGTCCTTCCTTGAACCCGGCACGAACGATGTCCGGCTTGCGGTTTCCGGCGCTTATTCCGGAACGTACACGGTGACGAACGGGAACATGATCTCGTCCGGGCGCGTGATGAACCAGTCGTTCAGGATTGAACCTCCGCCCCCGCGTGTCGTAGTGAAGCCTTTGCCGAGTGATGGGCGTCCTCTGGACTATTCCGGTGCGATAGGGCGCAATTTCAGGCTCACCCAGAAGCTGACTCCGGACAAAGTTCATCCCGGAGATCTTGTGACCGCCGAATACAGGCTCGTGTTCGACGGCTATTGTCCGTCGAATGCCGAAGTGCGCGTGGACAACCTTTCCCGCGAGTTCAAGGCTTATGAGATGAAGGAGGTCTCGCGCACTGCGGATTCCGTCGTGTGGCGGCAGATGATCGTTCCGCGCACGACCGAGGCGACCAACTCCGCGCTTGTGTCCTTCAGCTACTACGATCTTCGCGCCAAACGCTACGCCAGGACGAAGGCGAAGCCCGTCAGGCTCACGTTTGTTTCTGCGGACAAGGCCTCGACCGAGAACACAAAGGTGTCCGTGACCGGCGAACCTGCGGTATCCGCTGGTTCCGCAGGAAATGGAGCGGACTCCTCCATGACGCTGCGCTTTGCACCGAACGCCAATTCTCCGGTCGTGATTACTTTGCCGCCCGGAACGGAAGTTCGTGAAACCTGCCGCTGGAACGGTTGGCGCAGAGTCGAATCCGCCCGCGGCGCCGGCTGGCTCCGCTGTAAATAGCGCATTGCCGGAGTGTCGCCACTGCGCACCGTGCGTTTCGTCATGCGGTGTTCTGTCTCCGGTCATTGATGCTGTTTGGTCATGCGGCGTTTTCATTTCTTCATGCGGCGTTTTGCCGCTGCTCGATTCGCCGCTGTACGGGCAACGAGGACGTTGCCCCTCCATGTGGCTAAATTCCTGCGTAAAGCTCCTTGCCAATGGTTGGCTAAATTCATGTGCGAAGCTCTCAAAGCCAATTTCAGGAAACCATTGTCCCACAACTATGTATCCCGATTCTGATGAGACAGCGGATCAATGAGAATATGGTTTGGACTGATTCTCAAGATTATGGTGCGGACGAAATCTTAAATACTACTGGAATAGTGCTATTTAATAAAACAGTCGGTTAATACGCGAAATTGTAATTCTTTTCAGGGTTTATCCCTAGTTGTGCCTAGTTGTGCCCTGTTCGCTGATCCGCCATTTGCCGGGGCTGGTTCCGAATTTCTTTCTGAATAGATGATTGAGAACGACAGACGATGAAAAGCCGCACATCTTTGCGATCTGGCCTATGGGATAGTTGCGTGTCTTCAGAAGGTGGGTGACTTTCTCCAGGCGGGATGTTATCAGCGTGTCGCGCATGGAGCGGTTTCGCGATTGGCGGAAGCGCAGTTTGAGAAGACTTGTTGAGACGTTGAGCTGCCGGGCGATGTCCGTGATGCGTATTTGCTTCGTCCCTTGATCTTCAATGATCCGCATTGCTCTGTCGACGAGCAGACGGGATGGGGGCAGATATATATCGTTGAATTGCGGACGATGACGTCGAGCGGAGGCAGTTCTTCGTTTGTCCTGACGCGCTTGCCGGACATGAGCACGTCCAGCGATTTTGCTGCGGAATATCCAAGGCCCTCATGGTCAAGGCGAATGCTGGAGAGTGTCGGGCTCGCGTTCTCGCAAAGCGCGGCGTCGTTATCGACGCCGAGAATGGCGGCCTCGCCCGGAATTGACAAGCCAGCCTTCTCCATTGAGGAAGGATCGGGTTTTAATGCGCCGCCGTAGGAGAGGAGGTTCTCAGGGTTGTAGAGGAAGGCGGCGTGTGGTATAATATGCCATGTTAAAACTTCGTAGCATATTGAACGAAATAAACATGGAGCATCTGGCATGACAATCAAAAGGGACAGATACCTGCAACGACTTGTCGAACGAAGGCACAACGGCTTCGTCAAGATAATAACCGGCATTAGACGGTGCGGAAAGAGCTTTCTCCTGTTCAGGCTGTTTCGGGATTATCTGCTCAACAACGGTGTAAAGCCGTCGCAGATTGTCGAGGTGGCCCTTGATATGCGGAAGTTCGCGTCGCTTAGGGATCCTATTGCGCTCGGCGAGTATGTCGAGAACAAGGTCAAGGGCCGTGGCTGGCATTATGTCTTTATTGACGAGATACAGGAGTGCGGGCGGGTGCTTCCTCCCGGTCTGGACATCTCCCGCTTCCCGCCTGAGGAGAGAGACGGACTGTATGTAACTTTCTACGACACGCTGAACGAACTGCTTAGGCTTCCTAATGTCGACGTCTATGTGACAGGGTCCAATTCAAAGATGCTTTCTAGTGACATTGCAACCAACTTCCGTGATCGCGGGGACGAAGTGCGGCTGCATCCGCTGTCGTTCGGGGAATTTCTGTCTGCGGCTCGCTGCGAGAAAGGAGAGGCGTGGGAGCGCTATCTCCTGTGGGGAGGAATGCCGGGTGCTGTCGGAAGACGGTCGGATGAGGCTCGCAAGGACTATCTAAGGCAGTTGTTCGACAAGGTGTACTTCAAGGACATCATAGAGAGGCACAATCTGAAGGGTCAAGCCGTTCTTGGAGACTTGGCCGATATACTTTCTTCGTCCGTCGGCTCTCTGACCAATGCCAAGAAGATATCCGACACGGCATCCACCGTCCAGGGCCTCAAGACGAACCAGCCGCTTGTCAGCAGGTATCTGGGATATTTCGAGGAATCGTATCTCTTCTCCAAGGCGCGGAGATTCGACGTCAAGGGACGGCGATACCTTTCGTCGCCCGCGAAGTACTATGCAGAAGACCTCGGCTTGAGAAATGTGCGGCTCAATATGCGTCAGGGCGAGGAAACGCACCTTATGGAAAACGCAATCTACAACGAACTAGTCGCCAGAGGGTGTTCCGTGGATGTAGGTGTCGTGGACTATGTCGCTCGCGAAGGCGGAAAGCAGATTCATCGCCAGTCCGAAATCGACTTTGTCGTCAACGTCGGGACGAAGAAGGTCTATGTGCAGAGTGCATTTGCGATTCCCGATGAATCAAAGCGCAAGCAGGAGACTGCGGCGTTCATGAGGAGCGGCGATTTCTTCCGGAAGATAGTTGTCGTCTCGGGATTCAGGACTCCGCAGCAAGATGAAAACGGAATTGTCTATGTTGGCGTCATTCCGTTTATGCTTGACGCGTCAATATTGGCTGGGTGAAATACGGCCAACGCATTAAAAATCCCTTCTCCCCGCTGACGCGGATGAGAACGGATTTTTAACGCGTAGGGTGTCCTGTGAGTTGGGTTGACAGTTACATCATCGCGTTGGCGAAGTCTAAAGCTTCAGGATCTGCCGAGGAAGTTGCCCGCCTTGCTGCGAAACTCGACAAAACTTCGCGGCGTTCATAAGATGGCGGGCGGTTGCCCGCTATAAATGGAGGTTGTTCAAACAAGTTGTTTCCAAAATCGGAAGACTCTACGGTGAATGACTTGAGATGCGCCCCAAAACCGAATCGCTGCTTATTAATGAGAATATGGTTTGGACTGATTCTCAAGATTATGGTGCGGATGAAATCTTATATACTACCTGAATTGTGCTATTTGAAAAAATCAATCAACTGATACGCGAAATTATAATTCTTTTCGAGGTCTTTCCCCAGTTGTTCCATCTTTTCCATTGCGCTGACGTGCAATGGACACACCAATCACACCCTTAGACAATCACCGAAAATTTTTGTTTAAATTTACAGTTGCTGACCTCGAGATTTTCGAGTTTTCCAATAGCAAAGTAACTAACTTTTACGCTCTTTTCAGGGTTTATCCCCAGAATTCCGTTTATTTGCGAAAGTCGCTTGGATACGCACCGAAGCGTTCGCGGAAGAGATGCGACAGTCGGTTCGCTGAGCCGATGCCGCACTCTTTTGCGACTTGCGCTAGAGGCTCGTTCGACTGCTTGAGTTTGCGTTTCGCGGTTTCGAGGCGGATGTCAAGAATCGTCTCGTGGATCGGCTTGCCGGTCATTTGCCTGAACCGTAGATAGAGAAGCCGCCTGGAAACCCCGACGTGCTTTACCACATCGCCGACGGATATCCCTTTGGTGGCGTTGGAGCGGATGAAGGCAAGCGCTTTACGCACTATGTACCCCGCCGGAGGGACGGTTCGCGTCGAATCGCGTTCGATGACGCCGAGACACTTGATGCGGGTAGGGGTGTTTTGCGTGATTTTCCGTCCGCTCATCATGCAGTCGAGTATTTTTGCGCCGAACCGCCCGAGTCCTTCATGATCGGGTTTTATGCTTGTGAGTGTCGGTCGGGACGAGTTGCACAGAAGTTCGTCGTTGTCCACGCCGATTATGGCGATCTGTTCGGGGACCGACAGGTTCAACGCCTTGCACGTTTCCAGGATCTGTACGGCGACGTAGTCGGTTGCCGCCATTATCGCCGCCGGTTTTTGCAGGCGCGACAGAAAATCAGGAAGGATGTCAGTCTGCCGGAATCGGACTGGAACGGTGCCCGATTCCGCCAACTGGAGCCTGAACCCGCGTTCGCGTAGCGTCGACCATCGGGTCGGGGTTGAAGTCGGCATGAATGCGTAGGAACGGAACATTCCGCGGGAACGCAGATA
>JAFXEA010000290.1 GCA_017521065.1 Kiritimatiellia bacterium
CATCCAAGTTGGCGCTTCGCAAAGTGTCTGCGGGCAGCCACTATGCGGCGGGCAAGAACTGGACGACTGACAAGGCTTACTATGTCGGCATATTCCCTGTCACAAAAGCGCAATATGCGAAGATCTGCGGTGGTAGCGGCGACACTAAGCCAAAAGACGAGTCATGGAACAATCTGCGTGTGAAGGGGACAGCTCCAGGCATGGAGATACCATCTGTCTCTTCGGATACCGGAACATTTTTTCAGCGCCTTAATTTCAAAACGAAGCGCTATTTCGATTTGCCGACAGAGCTGATGCATGAGATTGCGCAGCGTGCAGGATCAAGCACTGTCTACTATTGGGGAGATGAGATGGATTTGGCGTATCTTGTCTGCAAGGAGACAGAGGGTACGCAAATAGCGGTAGGAATGAAAGAGCCTAATGACTGGGGGCTCTATGATATGGCGGGCAATGTCTGGGAATGGTGTCTTGATGTCGTGGGATCTTATAATGATCTGTCGAGCGCACCTGATCCGTTTACCCCTGGCGGTGGAATGGAAACGGGGTTCGCCCGTTATACCAGAGGTGGCAGTGCAGGCGACAGCAGTTCGGGTGATGCTTTTAAATCATCGTATCGTTTTGGTGAGAATTATCCTGGCTCGTTAGCGCCATGGATAGGTTTCCGGGCATATACTGTCGTTAAGTGAGATGGATGGAGAAAGGAGGCCTGACATGAGAAACCGCTTTCTCTTTTTACCTGTGGCCGCAATTGTTGCCGCTGCATATACGCTTCGGGCTGATGTCGGAGATGTACTTGCCGAAACGTCATCACCAGCGGAGTTTGAGGTATACACAACGGCAGACGCAACCTATGCAGCGACATCGGATGATGACATCTCTGCGTTGCTTGTGTCGTACTGCAAGGGTGAGACTGTTACGGCGAGAGCCCGTGATGGAGCTGTGGTGATGCTTGTTGAAGCGGCTCTAACTGCCGGGAGTGTCAGGTTTTCGCCGGATAAAGGTGGCATATGGTCGCTTGAGAACTCCGTTCAAGGTAGGGCCCGCATAGGCGTTGCCTGGTCTGTCTTTGACGACGGTGGCGATCTGGCGGAGAGTGGCGTGTCTTCAATGTTCGGAGTGGATTCGATGCAGGAAGGCTGGGGGCGTAGAATCCGCAAGGAGGATGTGTTCCCAGTCTCATATACCGGTGACGGTTGGTTGGGTGATACGTCGAAAGAATCTCACCTTGCTGTCGTTACCCCTGACGGTAAAGAGACGTCTTATTCATTTTCAGGAACGGGAACTGAATCTTTCCCTTTTGACAAATTAGGACGATGGGCGTTCAAGCTTCAGATGGCTGACGGCACTGAACTTGAAGCGTCCGTGCTGGTCCTTGGCGGGTTCGTGTTGACATTCAGATAAGAAATTGAATATGAGTCTATCGGTGTTCGTTGTCTGCTGTGTTGCGGTCTTGGCGCAGCAGACGTTTGGTGGCGTTGATCAGGAGATTCCATCCGCGTCATTCTCTGATGCGCTTGCGCGTTTTCATTTGTCTAACGGAGGAAAGACGGTGCGCCGTTTGCCGGTGGAAGTCCTACCGGAGAATGTATTTTGGTGGTTCACGACGCGAGATTTCGCTGATGGGATGAAAACCTTCAATCGTCTTGTGGATGAAGGTTTTGAAAAAAGCACCTACAATTGCGTTACGTTGAGTTTGAGATGCAATCCTGAGTTTGGAGACAGCGAGACGCAGTCCGCCGCCATGAAATTTTTCAAAAAGGCTCGCGCTGCTGGGGTCAAAGCCTATATGGATACCGATCCCCGTATTGCCAGGCGTGAGTTTTTGTCCCGATGGCCGAAAGAACTGCAAGGAGTAGCAACCGTAGTCATGGTGGCCTCTACAAACGGGTACGCAAACATTTCGTATGAATTCAAGGATGTGGAAGATCACATGACATCCGGCGCCAAAGTTTCGTACCGTCCTCTTGCAGCCAGGGTGTCATCCGCTTTTGTGGTGGCGTTGAATGCGGACGGAACGCCGGATCTTGCACGCCGTCGTTCAGTGAACGTCCGTCAGGATGTGTCCGTGAAAGAATGGCAGGTTGCGGACGATGATGAATATGGAAATATGGAGCGTTCATCTGCCGCCATAAATGTGTCCGCATCCGGTCTCGCAGATGGAGAGGCGTTGATTGTTGTTCTTACTGCAGATTACCATTGCATAGATGTGTTCTCTCCACATCTCATTCCTTACGCCCGGGAGTTGATGGCCCGATGCAAGAATCTTGGTGCGGATGGCGGAATGCGCGACGAGTGGGGGTTCATGCCTGATTATCTCCCAGATCTGCGTACCTTCTGGTGGTCGTCTAATCTAGCCGAGGCGTACCGCAAGGTTAGTAAACGCAGTCTGCTGGATGATTATCCGCTCATGGCTCTTGGTGCGAATGGAGATCCCCGGCGTTCCAAGGCTATTGGCGCGTTTATGAAACTGATTCTCGACAGGAATGTGGAGATCGAGCTGGATTTCTATGATACGGACAAGCGACTTTTCGGAAAGGATGTATATGTGGTGAAGCATCCCACCTGGCATTGCTGGATATGTCCGCAGGAATATTTCCACAATGGACTCGACTGGTGGCAGGCAAAGCGGGACTGGGCACAAGGCGATGAGGTCACGCCTTTCTATGTGCTGACGGCTCTCACAAAGAAGTGGGACAGCCCGATATGGTTGAACGAAGGATATTCGGCAACTTCTGAGAAAAACACATTCCGAGTATGGACGTACGCCATGTGCGGTGGCAGGCAGGTGTATCATTGCCTGTATAGCGGCAAGCCAGAGGAGATGGAGAAATACTCAAGGATGCCGTGGGAGGAGCGTCGCGTGCGCCTGTCGCTCGATCTGCTTGATGCCGATTGTGTTGTGGCGCAGTCTCGGGTTCGTTTGCCGAATCTAATTTCCAGAGCTCCAGTGGATTCTCCTGTTGCGTTCATTTTTGGACACGAAAGGCTTGTTGATTGGAGCGGCGACGGTTGGAATGACCATGGGAAGAATGTGTTGCTTGACCTTGCCGCCGACGGTTGGTGGTGTGATGCATATCCTGGCAGCGAATGCATGGGAGGAACGTTCTTCGTCGATGCGGATGGCTATTTGCGAGTTGGGAGACAAAAATACCGTGCAGTCATGCTCCATCAGTTGAGTGCATCTGAAAGAGTCGCATTTGATGCGGTTGTGAAGGGGCGACCTCTCAAAACGCTCATTTTCGGAAGCAATGAAAGCAAAGAGATGCACAGATATCTTGTCTCTTCCGGCGTGGTGCGGCAACCATGCGCAAAAGGCAAGACACCAGCTGGAGCCGTTTATCCGGAGCCGGACGGAACGCTTCGGCTGTTGGATGGTACTGCAATTCGTATCCGTGCCGGCTGGGATTCGCC
>JAFXEA010000291.1 GCA_017521065.1 Kiritimatiellia bacterium
GTAAATAATAAACGATGCAATGAACGTATCCCATGCAAGAAGAATGACATAACCAAGCCATACGAGAAAGAATTGCCACCGCCGCCAGTACCGCACAAACAGCAAAGCAATGACAGGCGGCAGAACGACTCCCGCCAAGAACAACATCACGGTCATCCCAAGCGTGCGCCCCAGTCCATACGACGTCATCCCCAGCATCGCAATGTTCCCAAACGGAACCATCACAAATTCAAAGAACAGCATGCGAAGCGGACTTTGGCAAAAGCCCTCAAACCGGATAACCGGGAAAACTGCGGTGCACAGCCATGGCACTGCAACCGCGCCTATCCGCAGTATGTTTCCCAAGTTTGGATTGCCCTCTGTTTTCATGTGGAGCCTTTTCCGATTCTTCCTGTAGCCATCAGAAAAACAACCGATGCGCAAAGCGCACCCAATGTATCACAGAGGATGTCCTTTTGCGCATCCCATTCATCGCCCTGTGAACCAAGAAATGCAGCTATTGCCACCACCATCGCCGTTACGGCTCTACCACTTGTGCGCATAACACCTCCTTTTGCTCACTCAATTATACCATACCCCACCCGCAAAGAATCTCCCGGACATCAATTCCGGCGTTATATACCATCGCAAGCGACACCGATCTTCTATTGGCTCTTGGTCGCTTCTTGACTGCAGATGCAACCATCCTCCATTTTCAGCACACGGTCAAAAACATCGATCGCACGAGTATCATGCGTGACTACAAGCACGGCGTTCTGATGCTTGTGCGCGACATCCCTAAGCATTTCCATCACAAGCCGGCCAAGGGAACTGTCAAGCGCCGCGGTCGGCTCGTCGGCGAAAAGCAGTTCAGGACGGTTTGCCAATGCGCGGGCAATCGCCACACGCTGCTGCTGTCCACCGGAAAGCTCGCAGGGCAGATTGCTGCGACGGTCCGTCAGACCGAAGCTTTCAATGAGTTCCCTCGCACGTGCCGTTGAGATGCGCGAGCTCACACCATCATGTTCCATCGGCAGACGCACATTCTCCTCTGCCGTCAGGAACGGCAACAGGTTGGCCCGCTGGAAAACAAAACCCAGATGCTTACGCCTGAATGACGTCGGATTTATGCGATAACCGTTTTCGAATACCGCCTGGCCGCCAATGGTGATGCGTCCGGAGTCCGGCGGACGGATAAGGCCGAGAGTCGTCAGAAGTGTCGATTTCCCTGCACCCGACGGTCCGAGCAGAGCCACTATCTCCCCCTTACGCAACGTAAGCGACACATCATTCAGCGCTATGACGGACGTACTTCCCTTTCCATAGCGTTTGCAGATATTTTCGGCGATCAACGCATCCTTCACGACAACACCTTCCCTACATCCGTTCTTAGAGCCTTACGAATACCTATGAGGCTGGCAAGTGCCGAAATCCCGATAACAAGCGCAAAGAGCACGACCTGATCGCCGCGAACGAGCACGACGCGTCTAGGGAAATGCGGATAGGCCCAATTCCCGATCAGGCATGCGAGCGCAAATGAGAGACATCCAATAAGCAGAGCCTGCTGAAGAATCATCCCGACAATCACGCCTGAACGTGCGCCAAGCAGCTTGAGCATGGCGATGTCATGGAGTTTGTCCAACGTAAGAGTGTACAGGACAAGCATCATGACCACAGTCGAAACGGCGCCGAGAATCTTCCGAAAAAGCGCCTGTTGACGACGCGAACGCGCGACTACGCCGCCGAGCATAATTGCACGCTGTCCTTCCGCGGTATAGGCCGTAACATCTGGCAGAGCGGCTATCCGCCGCCATGCGCGCAATCAGCGCCCATGCAGTGGCGGATCCTTTCGGTGCCTTCATGAAGAACTCGACCGTCATCGACTCCATTTCCTTTTCAAGGAGGACATTACGCCCGAATGTTGACTTGCCCTCGGCTCCGGAGAACTTTATGGACTGCGAATTGGAAGAGCTCAGTATCGTTCCATCGCCGTCGGTTATCGTACCGTTTCCACAGACCGTGCTGCTGAACTGGGCATTATTGGCCATCTTGCCTTCAGGGATTTCATCCGGTCTGGGATTGACCTTCATATCTCCTTCGAACGACATCCATGCGCGAACTGGCGCAAGCGCGGTCGTGCCATGAGTTCCGGCCGCAAGAAACTCCTGAGGAGCCAGAGCCCTGCGTGTTATGCGAAGTTCATCAATAGAGATGTTATGGAACTGATCTTCTCTGTCAGTGCCCCATCCTCCGCTGATTTCCATACTTTCCGCAAGATTCGGATTTGCCGGCATAAGGTCAAAGTCTTCGAGCTTATCGGTCAATTCTCCGTTGAAATACAAGATGGCGGTCTTCTGTGTGCGGTTAACCACGAGCGCAACATGATGCCACACTCCATATGTCACGCCTTCAATCTTTATTGATTTCGCATCACCCCCGTCAGCAGGAACAAGGTCGCAGGTCAGACGGTTTGCCTCGGCGTTTGAAAACAGCATATACCATGCACTTCCAGTTGCTGACATTTCACGAATGATGTAACGACTGCTTGTAGGGCGCTCATGGACATTCAGAAAATATTCAACCGTGAAATCGCAGGAAGTGGCAAAATGTCTGTTGCCATTCATCGAATAATCATCGAAGGTCATATGTATGGAACGTCCAGGCTTAGCACTATTGCTTCCGAATTTCCAGCTGCCGCTGTTTGCGGCAGTAGCTTGAGCAAAGATACCGGCGTGAATCTGACTATCTACGGCCGACTGTGATTCTACAGGAAGCATACCGGATGAAGGAAGAACCGCCTTGATTATCGGAGCTCTCGCATTGGTGACAGCGTTGAAAATAAGAGGCGCTCCGACTCCTCCGAAGAACGTATCTGTACAGGCCGACTCCACCGTATCAAACGGAAGGTAAAGCGCAGTATCGGCATCTGTAACAGCTCCGATTTTCTCTGCAAGGGCGGCGGATACGATTCCACCCGGACGAAGGAACTTTTCCGGAGGAAGCGCTTCATCGGAAATGCGCACTTCATCGATGAATCCGTGCCAATGACCGTAGGTCTGCTTGTCGAAACCGCAGATGCTTAGCTTACCTTCACAATTCTTATTGTAATCAAGAGGATGGGTCCATTCCTTACTGGCCCTCAATTCATAATCAACATACAGCTTCGCCACCGCACCATCATAAGTAAAGGCTACATGATGCCACTTCCCGTCCAGGAGACCCGAGCTGGTACCTTCCGCCAACTCGAACGACTTGTCGTCAACCTTTGCCGTTCCTTCAGCATTGCGAGTCTGAACTCGCAAGGCCGCCTTTCCGCTCGTATAAAAAATTATCCCCCATGCAACCACGTTTGCAGTGGAGGAATTACGCATTCCAATCATATGCGCCTGACTCGAAAGACCGGTCTTTCCTGACGGCAACGCCAGTTTTGCCATAAACTCCACCGTTATATTCTGGCAATGGAGCTTTTCGTGGTCATCCGTAAGAATCACCGATGAATCTCCTGAACCATCTCCATATCTGGACATCATCCACAGACAGCGGCGGTCCCCGCCGTAAGCACCAGTCACAGGATCGTACCAGGTGGCACAGGAAGGGAAGTCATTAGAGTACGTCGGGTAGAAGTTGCTGATGAACTCAGGCGTTGTCGAGAGTCCGCCTGGCTTGCCCTGAAGACAGCCAGGATCAGCTACATTCTCCACGACATCAGGATGGTTCGACGTATAGTACGGTCTGTAACCTATGCCACGTTCATTGAAGTGGTACCAGAGAACCGTCTTCGCTATTGCGGGAGAGACAATCAAACCTGTGCCTTTTGGAACA
>JAFXEA010000292.1 GCA_017521065.1 Kiritimatiellia bacterium
ACCCATCCATGTGTAGCTGCCTGTGCCGGGTGATGCTTTTTTCTGGAAGCAATGTCCGCGTTTGGCGAGAGTGTGCAGATCGCACTGGATGCCCATGCGCCTGAGCTGTTCCCAGCATTTGACGGAATTCATCGCCGCCCATTTGTCGGCATCTCCATGGATGAAAAGCACAGGACAGCTGTCTAGGTCGAACGCAAATTCAGGTGATGTGCGAGAGTCGTCTTCATTGCCGCCTTTGGCGTTCACATTTTCAAGTCCGTCGGTAAGCGCATATGCGGGATAGATTGCGACAGCCCATTGCACATTGCACGGGAGTCTGTCGATTTTGTCGATAGGCAGGTACGACCTCTGTCTGGACGACAGCGCCCCCATGAGCGTCAGGTGCCCTCCTGCCGACGATCCCATCACGCCGATTCGGTCGGGGTCAAGTCCACGCGATTTCGCCTGGGAACGGACGATTCTCACCGTGCGCTGAAGGTCCTGCCAGGCTGTGACGTGTTTTGGAAGTCCACCGAGAGGTCGCGGTGCGCGATGTTTGAGTGTTACTACAGCCATGCCTTTTTCGTTCAGGAATCTACGCATTGCCGCAGCTTCGAATGAATCAGGATTGTTTCTTACGTAGCCACCACCTGAATATATAATCTGGATTGCGCGGGTGGCAAGTTTTGCGGGCATGTGCCATTCTATGTATGGAATGCATTGATTCGTCTGCAGCGAGGGCATTTTCCCTTCTGGCCAGACGAGTTCCTTTGAGTATGACGCACGGGCGTTGTCGTCGGGGAACCGCGACATGATCTCCACTTCCTTTCCGAGCCTGCCGTCGAAGTTCATCTGCCTGACGAACTCGGCGACACGGTCGAACCAATGGTCGTACGCGGCTCCTTCCTCCCTCTTGTTGAGGTTGCCGTGAAAACCGTGCGTCCTGTCCGCAAAAAGATGGAGTTCAGCCGGAATGGACATGCGCCGGAGCTGTCGGTATATCTGTGTGGAGCCGTTCGGCGAATAGGAGTCCATTCCGCCCTGAACCATGCACATCGGGCAGGTTTTAGCGTCGAATTTCAGTTCCGGGACGATTTTGATGTCCAATCCAACGCCATCCCGTGAATTTTCGTCTTGGGCACCGTCTGTCAGAATGTAGGCAGGCGCCTGCAATACGGCAAACATGAGATTGCACGGCAGGTTGTCGGTTTCGTCCACGGGCGCATATGCTGGGGTTAGGGAGCTTGTGGCAAGCAAGGCGACAAGCTTTGCTCCGGCTGAGATTCCGGTTGCGGCGATTCTGTCAGGTGAGAAGCCTCGTTTTGCGGCCTGAGAGCGGATGACCCTGATTGCACGTTGCGCATCCTGCCATCCTGAGAAGTGCACAGGTACACCTTCCGGTCGAGGCGTGCGGTATGTGAGACTGGCTACGGTCGCTCCCATGCGCACGAATCTGTCTATTGCGGGCTGCATGCGCTTGGCGTCGCAGCACGTGAAGAACCCGCCGCCGGAGACGAACAGCACACAGAGGTCGATCTTGTTTGATGGTGAGGGCGCATACCATTCGATGTACGGTCTGCGGTATTTGTCTGCATCGAAATCAGGGGAACGCTTTTCCTCTAACTTTGCGGCTATCTGGTGCGGCTGGACGTCAGGGATTTTACCCTCTGGCCATATGAATTCACGCTCGTACGGCGTTGCGGACGGCGTAAGAGGTCCGAATGATTCGCCGAATGTACAGTTGCATGCGCAGAACAGCGCAATGGTTGCAATAAAGGCGGAACGGATGGAGAAAATGATTTCCGGTTTGTGCATTGTGGATTCCTTTGTTGATGGAGTAAAGTATATCAAACTCCATTCGTTGCGTATAGAATGGAGCTATACCTTTCTGGTTGCGGATAAAATTCCTGACGGATGGATTCGTTTGGGAGACATATGTTTTAATGGGGGGAATTTTAAAAAGGATTATCAACATGAAGAAACTAATTGCTATCGCCTTAATGACGCCGGCAAGAGCAAATTTGTGGATGAGGCAGAGTTCAAGAAGGCGCTGAAGGCATTTGCGTCCGACGTTCTCGCAAAAGGGGCTACGCCTGTTATATGTGGTCCGGTGGCGAATGCAGGCTGGCGCGAAGCGTTTTGCGGAGCTCTTCCTTGCAGATGTGAAGGCGCGTAAGTTGCCTGTCGCCGCTCTGTTCAAGTAAGGGCATTTTTTTTTAGTAGCACACGCCCCCTTTTGGCTGAATAGATGCAGGGAACCATTGGGGGCGTTGGCGAAGTTCAAAAGTGGCTGGAAATTTTGCGCAAAATGGTGGAAGATCTTGGATGGATTTTCATGAACCTATGGATTTCGTCGTATGGGTTGGGGCTTTGGCATACTGCGCGGACGACGGCGAAGTTCCGGGCTCCTGCTGCGATGACTGACGGCAGCCGCTCCAGATCGATGCCGCCGCTAACCACTAATCACTAGCGACTAATGTCCAAAACAATAGGGACAGGTTTCAAAATCGACAAATGTAAGCCGTTAATCGAACTCTTTTCAGAGCCCCACCCCAATTAGTCCACAATTAGTCCAATTGGATTGGCTAACGACTGGATATTAACGGCTGGCCATGGTGGTGGGATTTCGTAAAATTGGCTATGATTTGTTTCGCATAAATGGATATGCGATATAGCTGCGCATGGCATAATTAACTGCAACATCGATTCCTTGAAGGAAAATATGACAATGAATTATGCTGAGCGGATGGCGCGGTTGGTCGCGCGGAAAATTGAGCAGACGAAAGCAAAGCAGGAACGGCTTGGCTCTCGTGACGAGGATGACTACGGTCTTGTGCTGCCTCCTGAGAACTTCAAGGTTGATCTGCCCGTAAGGGATGCCGCCGGACAATGGTCAGGGCCGCGCTCGTGGGCATTGAACTTCCGTTGGTTGATGGAGAACCATCCCTGCTATATCGATCCTGATGATGCGATCGCCGGACGCTGGATGTTCATGCTTTCGCGGATGCGTCTTGGCTATCAGCTTTCACGTTCCAACTTCGCCTTCGACTATTCGCATCTGGAGCCAATCCAGAGAAAATATGATATCACGACCGGAATCGGCAAGGATGCCCATTTCGCGCCTGATTACCAGATTGGTCTTGACCTTGGCTGGGGAGGGCTTCTTGAGAAGGTGCGTGCCGCAAAGCGCAGATTTGCGGAAGATGCCTATGCCGTGGAATTGATGGAATCGGAGGAAATGGCGATTGTCGGCATAATGGCATGGATACGCCGTCTCGCAGCCGCAGCGGATGACAGGGCTATGACGGAGGATGATCCTGTGCGTAGGGCAAACCTTCTGGAGATGGCGCGTGTCTGCAATAAGATCGCTGATGCCAGGCCCGACACGTTCCGTGAGGTTGTTCAGTGGATCGCCATATTCAACATGGCTTCACGTACCTACAACCGCGATGGGGCTGGCGGACAGCTTGACGAGATGCTCCGGCCTTATTACGAACGGGATAAGGCCAAGGGGGTGTTGACAGACGATGATGCGGAGTTCCTTTGCTTCTGCCTTCTCCTCAACGATCCACATTACTATCAGATCGGAGGGCCTACGGGAGACGGGACGGATCAGACCTCGCGCATGAGCTACATCATCCTTGAAGCCGCAGCAAAGCTGAAGTCGAGCTGTAACCTGACGATTCGCGTATGGGATGGGATGGATCGTGGCCTTTTCAGGCGCGGAGTTGAGATACTTCTTGCGAACCGTCTCGGCTATCCGCGTTTCTCGGGTGACAAGGCACTTGTAGAAGGCTTCATGAAAAACGGCTATTCGGCGGAGCTGGCGCGCAAACGCATTGCAGTCGGGTGCAACTGGATGTCCTTGCCGGGTATGGAATATACTCTAAATGATGTTGTAAAGATCAACATCGCCAAGGTCTTTGAGGTGGCGTTCGCAGAGTCGGGTTCACTTGCAGAACTTGAAGAGAATTACCGCAGGCATTTCAAGGCGGCGGTTGAGATTACGGCGAAGGGGATAGATTTCCATCTTGAACATCAGTACCTTAACGAACCGGAACTGCTGCTGAATCTTGTTTCACATGGACCGATAGAGAAGGGTAAGGATGTCTCGCACGGAGGCGCAATGTACTACAACATGGCGATAGACGGTGCGGGGCTTGCCGTGGTAGCAGACAGTTTCGGTGCGCTTGAACAGCGGATCTCCGTAGAGGGGGCGTTGACCTTCGAAGAGGTCAAGAATGCTGTATTAGCGGATTTTGCGGGCGAGGAGGGCGAGCGTGTGCGCCGGCTCTTGGACTCATCCGGTCGCTATGGCGCAGGAGGCACCTCGGCAGACCGCTGGGCGATGAAACTCACGGAGATATTGAATAGCGAAATCGCCAACCATGTGACACCCGACGGTTTCAAACTTATCCCCGGCTGGTTCACATGGGCCGATACGCTGCGCTTCGGCAAGGTCGTAGGCGCAACCCCGAACGGCCGCAAGGCTGGAGAGCCGATCTCGCACGGCGCCAATCCGCTTCCTGGATTCCGCAAGGATGGAGCGCTCACTGCGATGGCTGCGGCGGTCGCGTCGGTTCAGCCCGGCTACGGCAATACTGCGCCTTGGCAGCTTGAGGTGGATATAGGGCTTGCGGACGAGCCGGATGCCGCCGATAAGCTGATGGCTCTTATCGATGGGCATTTCAGGCTTGGCGGCACGCTTGTGAACATAAACGTGGTCGACGCCGAGAAGATTGTCGAAGCGCACAAGGATCCGTCGAAATATCCCGATCTCATCGTTCGTGTGACTGGTTTTACGGCTTATTTCAACTCCCTGTCTCCCGCATTCAGGGAGCTTGTGGTCAAACGTCTTGTAAAGGAGAGAATCTGAAATGCTGCTCAAAGGACTTGACTGGGCTGTTGTCGCGGCGTTCTTTCTGATGCTTGCGCTGATTCCTGCAATCGCTTCGCTAAAGGCAAAGCGTACCGCGAAGGATTTTTTCACCTCTGGACAATCAATGCCGTGGTGGTTGATTGGGTTTTCGATGGTTGCCGCCACAACGGCCACGGACAGCGCCAACTTCTTCACTGAGGTTATCCGCCGGGACGGCATGAGCGGCAACTGGATCATGTGGGCGTTCATCCTGACAGGGCTTCTGACCGTGTTTGTCTATGCCAAACTGTGGGTCAAATCTGGGGTGACAACGGATATCGAGTTCTATGAACTGCGATATTCAGGCCGCCCCGCCGCATTCCTTCGCGCCTTGCGCACGGTCTATCTCGGGGTGCTGTTCAATCTGCTCGTTCTCGGCAATGTAATCCTCGCGGCGGTGAAGATAGGCACCGTTCTCTTTGGCATAGAACCGTTGACGATTTACGTTGTCACCGTTATTGCATCTGTCGTCTATACGTTTTTCGGCGGCATCCGAGGGGTTATCTGGACGGACTTCTTCCTCTTTCTCGTGATTATGGCCGGTTCTGTCGCAGCCATGGTCTACGGATTGAAAATCCCCGAAGTCGGCGGCATTGCCGGAATCGTATCCAATCCGGAGACGGCGAAACGCCTGTCTATCTTTCCGGACTTCTCCAATCTCGATACTCTACTTGTCCTTTTCGTGCTTCCCCTTGCGGTTCAGTGGTGGAACGTCTGGAAGGCCGGCAGCGAGCCTGGCGGCGGCGGGTACATTGTTCAGCGTATGCTTACAGCGAAGAGTGAAAACCATGCGCTTGGCGGCACTCTCTTCTTCAATGTCCTGAACTGGGTTATACGTCCCTGGCCATGGTACATTGTGGGGCTCTGCTCTGTGATTGTCTATCCGAACCTTGAATCCATCCGTTCCGCATTTCCGCGTGTCGATCCTTCGCTCGTGCAGGGAGACATGGCATATCCCGCCATGCTGACGCACCTTCCGGAGGGGTGGCTCGGTGTAGCTGCCGCATCGATGATGGGAGCGCTGTTCTCCACGGTTGCGGCACATCTGAACCTTGGCAGCGCCTACATGGTCAACGACTTCTGGAAGCGTTTTGTACGCCCAGACGCGAAAGACCGCGAACTCATCCTTGTCGGGCGCATATCAATGGTTTTTCTGCTGCTGCTTGGTTGTGTCATTGCACCTTTCCTGAAAAGCGCCAAGGGTGCGTTCGATCTTATGCTTCTCATAGGCGCGGGTTCCGGTTCAATCTTTCTTCTGCGATGGTTCTGGATGCGCATCAACGCTTGGACGGAGATAACAGGCATTGTCGTTTCATTCGTTGCCGCACTAGTCCTCCAGTTCGGATTCCCAGAACTCCTTCCGTGGCAGAAGATGATGATTACGATTGCTATCACCTCCGCAGGCTGGATAGCGGTGACATTCATGACTGCGCCTACGGATGAGGCTACGGCAATGCGCTTCAAGGCCGCCGTGAGGGCGGAAGGACGGGATGTCGGCAAAGGTGTGCTTTTGACCGCCATTGCGGCATTCGCCGTTTACGATATGATGTATGCCGTCGGCGCGTGGATATACGGCTGGACATTCAACGCCTGCATCTCCACATCGCTTGCGTTTGCCGCCGCTGTCGCCATCGTCGCGCTGCTCCGAAAGGGTAAGGCGGCGTGACGAGGGTGAGCGGCACTGTATTCGACATACGGCGCGGAGTCTCAAAGGATGGCCCGGGACTTCGCACGTGCGTCTTTCTGAAAGGGTGTCCGCTGCGTTGCGTCTGGTGTCACAATCCCGAGTCGCAGTCTGCGGAAATAGAACGGGCGGTGACAACAGATGAGGTGTGCGGACGCATAATGTCAGCCGGGGAGGTGATGGCGGAAGTCCGCCGCGACGCCGTCTTCTACGATTCTTCGGGCGGCGGTGTCACTTTTACAGGTGGCGAACCGATGATGCAGGCCGATTTCCTGTTTGCGCTCGCCTCCGCCGCCCACGCCGACGGGATTCATGTGGCGGTGGACACTTCAGGGTTCGCGCCGTGGGCGGCATTTGAAAGGATGCTTCCTGTCGTCGATCTCTTCCTGTACGATCTGAAGTGCATCGATTCCGGGCGGCATAGGGAACTGACGGGAGTCGAGAATCGATTGGTGCTTGAAAATCTCCTGCGTCTAGACATAGCCGGCGCCAAGATTTGGATCCGCTGTCCGCTCGTGCCGGGTCTAAACGATTCGGACGGCGATCTCGCCGCGTTGAAGGAGTTCGTCCGGCGTTTGCGCAACATGGAAAAACTTGAAATATGCCCGTATCATCAGCTTGGCATTGAGAAGTACGCCAAGTTCGGCAAGCCTCTGCTTTACGGCAATAGGAATTCCGCATCCGGAAAGGATGTCGAAAGATGGAACCGCATCATTTACTGCGATGTTTGAGCCTTGCGCCATTCTCGCATGGACATTCCGTAACGTTTAAGGAATGCTGAACGCAGGGCGTTGTCTGTCTTCCATCCGCAGCGGCTCGATATCGCGTCAAGCCGCTGAGAAGGGGTGCGGAGCAGCACTTCGACATGCTCGAAGCGTACGCGGTTCAGTTCGTCCATGATGGTATGCCCCATTGCCCTGAGAAAGTCGATTTCTGCTAGACGGTGCGATCCCGGCACCTGAGCTGAGACATCTTTCGCTGATATGCCCTTGCACGCGTGTTCCCGTATGTAGGCAAGCATCTTGGCGACACGAGGCGGCGCACCGCTGCCGATGCAGGTGGAACCGCGCCGGATGAGACCTATTGTGCCGTATGTCTCGCGGACGGGGCCGGCTTTCGGGTTGTCAATGAGAGTTGAAAGGATTTCGCATGCGCGATAGCCCGCCTGCTCGAAGTCGAGATGGATGCTGGACAGCTCGGGTCTGGCGTTTTCGCAAAGCTGCGGGTCGTTGTCCACTCCGATTACCGACATCTTGGATGGAATCGGTATCTGCAGCTTGCGGGCATGGTCAAGTACATATACGGCGGCATAGTCGTTCTCCGTCATGATGCCGCAAGGCTTGGGCAGGGA
>JAFXEA010000293.1 GCA_017521065.1 Kiritimatiellia bacterium
GGACATGATCAACGGCCGCGTGGTCAAAGGGGTGAACTTCGTCGACATCAAGGATGCCGGCGATCCTGTGGAAT
Organism: Kiritimatiellia bacterium; assembly: GCA_017521065.1. Classification (GTDB taxonomy): domain Bacteria; phylum Verrucomicrobiota; class Kiritimatiellia; order RFP12; family UBA1067; genus UBA1731. Next base: position 75 of record JAFXEA010000293.1, read on the forward strand.
GCTGCAAGGCGTATTGCGCCGCCGGCGCAGACGAGCTTGCCATGCTCGACATTACGGCTACGGTCGAAGGGCGCAAGACGATGCTCGAAACCGTCCGCAAGGTTGCAGAGGCAGTGACCGTCCCCTTCACGATGGGCGGCGGCATTTCGTCCGTCCAGGCTGCAGCTGACGTGCTTGCCGCCGGTGCGGACAAGATTTCCACCTCCTCCGCAGTGTTCCGCAATCCAGACATGATCGGCGAACTGGTCAAGGAGTTCGGCAAGGACAAGGTGACCGTCGCTATCGACGTGGCTCAGAACGCCGACATGGCTTCCGGCTATGAGGTGTTCATCGATGGCGGGCGCACCGCAACCGGCACTGATGCCATCGAATGGACGAAGAAGGTCGCCGGCTACGGTGTCGGCACGATCCTCCCCACCTCGAAGTCCACGGACGGAGTCCGCACTGGCTACGACCTTCCGCTCATCCGCAAGATCCGCGAGATCACTGATGCCGACATCGTCGCATCCGGCGGCGCCGGCACGATGGAGCACTTTGCCGAGGCCGCCGAAGCCGGCGCGACCGTGCTTCTCGCTGCGAGCGTGTTCCACTTCCACGTAATCGGGATTCCGGAACTCAAGGCGTTCCTCAAGGATCGCGGCTTTTCCGTCCGCATCTGATTAACGGTAGGGCGGCTTGTCCTCAAGCCGCCGTGGCGCGTTCGGCGAACGCGCCCCTACCGGATTTATTTAGAATCAGTTAAAGATAAAAGGAGCATTTTAAATATGAAACCTACACTCGTAGTCCTCGCAGCAGGCATGGGATCGCGTTACGGCGGGTTGAAGCAGGTCGATCCTGTCGGTCCTTCCGGTGAGGCTATCCTCGACTATTCCGTTTTCGACGCGCACCGCGCAGGTTTCGGCAAGGTCGTGTTCATCATCCGCAAGGATTTCGAGGCCGAATTCAAGGAGAAGGTCGGTGCGAAGTACGAAGGCATCCTCCCCGTTGAATACTGCTTCCAGGATATCAACGATCTTCCCGCGCCGTTCACCGTCCCGGCGGATCGCGCCAAACCCTGGGGAACAGCACATGCAATCCGCGCCGCACGCAATGTCGTGAAGGAGCCGTTTGCCGCCATCAATGCGGACGACTTCTATGGACGCGATGCGTTCGCAAAGCTTTCGGCGTTTCTCCAGCAGCCTGCGGCGGCTGACGGAAAGTTCCATTTCGCCATGGTCGGCTACAAGCTTGACCTTACGCTTTCCGATAACGGTTCCGTCGCACGCGGTATCTGCAAGGTTGATGGCGGCAAGCTCGCCTCCGTGACCGAGATGACGAAGCTCGTGCGCGTTCCGGGCGGCGCTGAGAACCGTGAGGACGAAGCCAACCCCGTCAAGCTTACGGGCGAGGAGCGCGTGTCCATGAACCTCTGGGGCTTCACTCCCGAACTGTTCGATGCGCTCGAGGCACGCTTCCCCGCATGGCTCGAGAAGAACGGATCCGCCCCGAAGTCCGAGTGGTACATTCCGTTTGTGGTGGATGAGCTTATCCATGAAGCCAAGGCCGATGTCGAGGTGCTGCCGACCGACGCCAACTGGTTTGGTGTAACCTACCGTGAGGACAAGCCGTTCGTCACCGCCGAGATCGGCAAGCTTGTGGCGGCGGGCGAATATCCGCAGTCGCTTTTCGCGAAATGACGTGAATTACCTCGCAGAGAGGCTGAAGGACGTTCTGTGGCCGCGCACCTGCGCCGTGTGCGACTGCGGGCGTCCTTCCGATCGTCCGGGGAGCTACATCTGTTCGCGATGCTACGAAACGCTTCCCTGGTACGACGAGTTTGCGAAGAGTGCGTTCGGATACCTTGAACTTGTTTCGCAGCTTGTGAACATCTACAAGTTCAATGGCGCAGATTATCTCACGGAAGACTTTGCCGCCGCACTGGAACTTTCTTTCAGGAAGAAGCACGATGCAACGGCGGTTGATGTGGTCGTGCCGGTCCCGCTCCATCCGCGCCGCCTTGCGGAGCGAGGCTACAACCAGTCTGGGCTTCTCGCCGCCGCATTTGCGAAACGCATCGACCGTCTTTGTGATGAAACGTCGCTTGTGCGCATCCGCGATACCGAACACCAGAGCCGTTCCAGCGGAGAAGACAGGCGCAAGAACCTAAAGGGCGCGTTCCGCACCGTCGATCCCTCGCGCATCAGGGGACGCACTGTAGTGTTGATCGACGATGTGATGACAACCGGCGCAACCCTTGAAGAGTGCTCCGGAGCCCTGTATGCCGGCGGTGCGTACAAGGTAATCCCGTTCGTTCTGGCAAAGGCGCTCATGGATGAAGATCTCGGCGAGGATTTCATTGGTGTACGTTCAGGTAAGTAAGTTGGGCTGGGCTGGAGGTATGCGAAATACGCAATCTCTATAGCGGTCGCTTTCAAGGTTATTGCGGCGGTGACCCGGTTCAAAAAAGATGATGTGTGATAGGCTTCGAATTGTGGTATAATAAGCGGTCTTATGGGACAGATAGAAGAAACACTCGAGCTGACGCTCGATTTCACAAAGCTTGAAAAAGTCGGCAAGCAGGTTGCCGACACGCGCGCCGCAGGCTCTGCGGACTGCGATCCGGGAGTTATACCCGTAGCCATCCAGAATGTCGACACCAAGGAGGTAATCCTTGTCGCCTACACCAATGAGTATGCGATGAAGGAGTCCTTCAAGAAGCGCAAGCTCATCCTTTGGTCCACGAGCCGCAACAAGCTGTGGTTCAAGGGCGAAACGAGCGGAGAGACGTTCGATCTCATCGAGGCATATGTGAACTGCGAACAGAATTCGCTTCTGTACGTGGTGCGTCCTTGCCGCGGTGGCATCTGCCACACGAAGAATGCCGCAGGTCAGCCGCGCAACTGCTACTACCGCAAGATAGATTTTGATACGCTTGCATTAACCAACATAGATGAATAAAAAAAAAGGAGAAAATAAAATGAGCTGGGGTCCATGGCAAATACTTCTCGTACTCGCTATCATTCTTGTACTTTTCGGCGGCAAGAAGCTTCCAGAGCTTGCCCATTCCCTCGGTAAGTCGCTTGGAGAGTTCAAGAAGGGCAAGGAAGAGGGCGACAGGGAGACGGCCAAGCCTGAGGTAGAAAAGGCTGAGGCCAAGCAGATCTCCGATCCTAAGCCTGTTACGCCTGAAGTCGTCAGCTGATACGTTCAGTGACGGCTAAAGCGCTCCGTGAAATTCAGATCATAAGATCTGATAGGATTTCGCGGAGCTTGTTTTTTGCCCGGTGTATGCGAACCTTGACTAACGATTCGGTGGCATTCGTTTCGCGGGCAATCTCCGATATCGACATTTCAGCAATCTGGAAAAGCGTGTAGGCTTCGCGGAGCAGCGGCGGCAGTTTGGCGAATGCGGCTACCAGTCTGTTGCGCAGATATGCGGTGTCGGAATGTGATGTTTCCGGAGGCTTTGATGCAGTGGCTGCATCTTCGGGGATCTCATCCGTGAGCACTTCGCGTCTGAGGTCTCTCACTTCGTTCTTTCTCAGGTTTCGTGCGATTGTGAATACAAGACCTGACACGGCGGCATCGTTGTCGAGGATTTCATCGCGCATCCTCCAGAGCTTGAGAAATGTATCCTGGACCAAGTCGCATGCCTGTGCATATGAAGAACCCGTTGCCACAAGCCAGTTGAGCAACTTGGGCGCAAGAACCGTGTAGTGTTCATTAATAGTCATTCGCGGAAAAGTATACCAAAAATCGGGTTTGTGCGAAAGTTGAAGAATCTGTTGGCGGTGGCGGGGCGTGGATGTACGCCGCCTCGCCAACAGAGTTTGATTGCTGTCGTTGTCAGTGCTCCCCGGTGTGGAAGGTGCCGTCGGCATGGAAGTGGCCTGATTCTTTCTTGGCGCCTACGGACGGAAGGGAGAGCTTCAGCTCATATGCACCTTCGCATACAATCTCGCATCTGGAAGGGGACAGGTCCTTCGTGCGCGGATTGTTTGCGTGTGGGGACAGACCCTCGACCGCCGTCCAGCCGCCGCCGCTCGCGCCAGGGGTTACAGGGATTGCGATGAAGCGTTCCGCGTTGTGTGGGTCTTTCATGAACACTGTTGGCTGAAGCCCAATTGAGACGATGCACTTTGACGGAACCGCGATATGGGGACTTCCCGTTTCGTCCGTGACACATTCGGCATGGCCTCTCTCACCTGCGATCGTGGAGACTTCGGAATCGAACAGCACATAGACTGGCACAAGGCCGGAATCGTCTCCGACTCCAAGCTGGATGCGTCCTGCATTCTCCCCGACCTTGGCCGGCATGGAATCTTTGAGCCGAAGCGCATCGGAAGCGGCGGCAAGCGCCTTGAATCGCAGGTCGTGCATCTGGACGGTCTGGACCGCCGCCGCACCGGTTTCGAGCCATGCGCCGTTCTGCGCCAAGAGCAATTCTATCATTCCGTCCTCCGCCGCGCTGACGGTCACGGTTCCCTCCTTTTCGTCCGCTCCGGCAAGAAGCGCCTCGCGCTCAGCACGCTTTACGGCAAGCTCGTTCTCGAGAGCGGCGTTGGGCGTCTTGATTTCGCGGTATACGGCAATGCGCTTTTCGAGTGCCTCAATCTCGTGCGCACGCGCCACAAGTTCCGGTGATGATACGGAGAAGATGGGTTGTCCTTTCTTCACGTGGGATAAGGCCTTCACATGGAGTGTGAGACGGCCTGAAACCGGTGTCGCAATCTTCTGTCGCGCATCTGGGTTGAGTTCATATCTTCCGGCAAAGGATATCGTTGAAGCGACACGCCGCATTTCGGCACGGACGGTTCGCAGTCCCATGACCTACTGGACGGCAAGAGGGATAGTGAGATGGGATATGGGAGATGAGTGATGAGAATTTTGGGGAGTATGACCATGCGAACATGATTCGCCGTGCTTATGCTCGTGTTCATGGGCGTGGTCCTGCTTCTCTTCGTGATGATGCTGGTGCTCGCATCCTTCGTGATGTTCTTCACATCCGCATATGCCAAGCATTGCGGCGGTCGTGATGGTGGCGATGAGTGTATTTCTGAAATTCATGGCTGTATCCTTCTGTTTGTTAACGGTCAATCTTGAATCTTTCGAGTTCGGCGGCGGCAAGTGCAACATCGCGCCTCCAGTTAAGTTCATCGAGCCTCAGGTCGAATATCTGTTCTCGGACAGCAAGATAGTCGAGAGGCGTAAGTTCCCCTGCGTCCGCAAGCCTGTCGGCCTGTTCGCGTTCGTTCGCAGGAACCGGCGGATGCATCAGGAGGTTCGAGAGATGCACCCTCGCAGTCGCGGCATCGCAGACGAGCGCGCGCCACGCATCTATCGCCGCAAGACGCGCCTCGTCCCTCCTGCCTTCGGCTTCGGCGATTCCTTTGCGGTTTCGGTTCCACAGCGGAATGGAAATACCGGCAATGAGGCCGAACCTGTCGAGTCCCTCTTCATTTGCATAGGCAGGTCCTAATTTGAGATCTGGATACTGGCGACGAATCTCCGCCTCAAGCGATTTCTCCGTGCCGCCAAGACGCACAAGAGCAGCCTCAACCTTGGGATGCCGGACAAGTTCCAGTGGATCATCTGCACCAGATGGCATTGAGGGTCTGTCCCTTAGTGGGAGGGTGAGCACAATCTTCGTTCCCGGTCTGAGTCCGAGGAGACGCAGAAATGCGATTTCAGTTTCGGCGATATCGCGCTCCGTCTCCATCAGTGCGTGGTGGCGGATGTGCTTCTGGCGCTGGATGCCTGCAAGCTCTGAGGCGCTGACCTCTCCGGCTTCATGAAGCTTTCCGGCATTTTCACGCGCACGGACAATCCGTTCGTCGCTGTCGTGCGCTGAAAGCAATTCAGCCCGGCGTCGCAGAGCTGCGAGACGTATCGCCGCATGGCGCGCCTCGGCTCCTGTATCGCGTTCTGCAGCCTTAATCTCTGCAATGTCGGCCTGTGCATACAGTTCATCTGCCTTTGCCGCAATTGCAGGAGCTCCGGAAAGGGGGATTGTGAACGCGATGGACGCGCCGCCGAGAAACGGGTGCTCGCTTGGGTTTACGATGCGCATCAGGTCGAAGTCCAGTTCTGGATCCTCCCACCATCCGCTTTCCTTCGCCGCCTTCGCCGAGTTCGCGGACTTGAGCCGCAGGGCGTTCAGTTCGCGGTTCCCTACAAGCGCAAGCGTCACGGCGTCATCAAGTGAAGCGATGTGCACTTCGTTGGTGACACCCGCGTTAGCCTCCTCGTTCCAGTCTATTGGTTTTGGCTCATACGACCTGCATCCGCAGAGAATCCCAGCAGCCAACAATGCCATAAATAGAGATTGTTTCGTCAGTATGTTCATGGGCGTTTCTCCAATCCAAGTCCAAATACTTTTGCCGCCGCAGGCAGAACGATGAGATTCAGCGCAGAGGCGCCGAGAAGTCCGCCGAACTGAACGACCGCTATCGGGGCGAGCAGTTCGCCGCCGGGCTTGTTGCCGGCGATCATTATCGGTATCAGGCCTATCACTGTTGTGAGGGATGTCATGATGATCGGTGCCATGCGCTCCAAGGAACCTTCACGTATGGCAACCGCGAGATCGTCCCCGGCATCGAGCCGTTCGCGGTAGCAGTTGATGAGCAGAATTCCGTTTCGAAGTACGAATCCGATTACCGTGACGAAGCCTACAAGCGACGACACCGAGAGAACGGGTTCTGCGAGAGAGACGGCAACTACGGACCCCACCAGCCCGAGAGGAACATTCAGCATCGCAAGGGCGGCGGCGCGTCCAGAGCCAAGCGCAAGGACGAGGAGGAAGAATATCGCCACAACAAGTCCTACGCCGAGAACGCCAAGTCGTTTTCCTGCGCTTTCGCGTGCCTGATAGCTTCCGCCGAACGAAACCGTACATCCGGCTTCGGACGCGACGGGCGTCAGCATCGTGCGGAGCTTCTTCACAAGTTCCCCGGTATTGATGCCAGGGGCGGGGTTGCAGGAAATGAGCGCCTTGCGCAGTCCGCCTTCGCGCAGAAGCAGATTCGGAGCCTCCTCCGGAACTACGCGGGCGACATCATCAAGCCTTACGCGCTTCCCCGCACGTCCGGAAAGGACGAGTGACTTTACGGTGTTGATGTCGTATTCGTTCTCGTCTCCGTTCAGGCGCACGGTGACGGATCTCTTGCGTATTCCGTTTCGGACTTCGCCGACAGGTGCGCCGTTGAAAGCGGCGGCAACCTGTTCTCCGGCTTCACGCGGAGTGATGCCGGCCTCCACTAGAGCCGGCATGTTGTAGTCGACGCGGAGAGTGCGAACGGTAATCTCGCGGTTCGCCCGGACGTCGGAGACTTCTGGGATCGCTTCGAGCGCTGCTTTCATCTTTGCGACCGTCTCGCGCAGAACGTCCACATCGTTACCGTATATGTTTACGGCAAGTTCCGCCTCCGTTCCTGAAAGTACCGCGCTTATCCGGTGTGCGATCGGGTAGCCAACGATGAGTGCGCAGCCGGGAATGCTGCCAAGCCTTTTGCGTATCTGGCTGCGGATGGCGTCGGTGTCTTTGCTGAGATCGACGCGCACCACGAATTCGGAACTTGATACCGGTTCGGCATGTTGGTCGCGTTCGGCCCTGCCTGTTCGGCGCGTGACGGAGATGATTCCAGGAATGGACTCCATCGCAGGTACGCACGATTCCGATACGCGTTCCGTTTCGGAGA
>JAFXEA010000294.1 GCA_017521065.1 Kiritimatiellia bacterium
ATCCTCGATTGTGCCGCCTTTTGTTTCTGGCATGAAGAATACAGCCCACACGAGCTGCACCACCATCATCAGCGCAAAGAACGCAAACGCCCACATGCCTGCGCCCTCCGCAACGACCGGGAACGCCCACGAAATCACCGTACACATAAACCAGTGCGTGAAACATCCAAGGGCCTGTCCCTTCGCGCGTACCACGTTCGGGAACACTTCGCTTATGTACACCCATATGACAGCCCCTGACGAAATTGCAAAGAACGCAATAAAGCCGAGAATCCCCGATACGGCAATCGCCGCGTTAGGAGAAGCGAGCGACAACTGCCATGCCACAAGCCCGTGCATGGCAATCATCATCGCAGAACCGCCTATGATCATCACACGACGCCCGAAGCGGTCAATCACAAGAAATGCCAACATAGTGAACGTTAGATTGACTACGCCCACACCTATCGTTCCGGCGAGGGCGGCCAGTTCACTTCCCTCTCCGAAAATCATCTGGAAAATACGCGGTGCATAGTAGTTGATGGCGTTTATGCCTGAAACCTGATTGAAAAATGCAATGAGGAACGCAAGCATTATCGGCTTGAGATAGCGTCGCTGGAAAAGAGCGACCTCAACACCGCCGGCTGCAGACTTCAGCGATTCGGCAATTTCGGAAAGAGTCTGCGCCACCTGCGGATATCCGATGCGCTCAAGCACGGCACGCGCATCATCGGAGCGGTCTGCCCGCACGAGCCAACGCGGAGATTCGGGAATAGTAGCGAGAAGAGCCATAAAAAGCGCTATCGGCAGACACTCCACCCCAAGCATAACTCGCTATACGATGCGAGGGTCGAACTCAGGCATGAACCGGGCGACAAAATAGTTTGATATGTAAGAGACAAGGATTCCTAGCACGATATTGAACTGGTTCATCGCAACAAGGCGACCACGATATCTGCCGGGGGAGACCTCAACGATGTAGAGAGGGACCACAACCGAAACCCCACCGATGGCAAGGCCGCCGATGAAACGAAACCAACCAAGAAGATGAGGGCCCCATCCCGCATCAAAAGGCGTAAATGCACAACCAACCGCAGAGACCAGGAAGAGAACCGCCATCAGCCAAAGCGTAGGCTTGCGCCCCCATCGGTCCGATGGGCGTCCCGCCGTGAAAACGCCGATGACAGTTCCTATCAACGCACCGGATATGATGAGCCCATGCCAAAAAGCAGAAAGGCTAAATTCACCTTGAATGGCCTTCTCGCATCCGGAAATGACACCGGAATCAAATCCAAATAGAAAACCACCGAGGGCAGCCACGGCAACAGTGTAGAAAAGACGTCTGTTCATATGCCGCGATTTTATCATTTCGGGCATATCACATCCGCAAATGATATATCAACTTTCTTCAACAAACAAATAACTGCCAACCTGGAAATTGAGGTTCTTTTGGGATTTTACTTTGTCCGTCGACCGTCTTTTTGCACAACTTGTGATATAATAACTTGCAATTATGGCAGCAGGAGTAAATCATAACGAACGTCGGCGTTTTGTAGTCTCGCGAGCCTTGAGCCTTTTCGCGAAGATGGGATATTCAAAGGTGTCCTTTCTTACGATCTCAGAGGCAACAGGAATCGCGAGAACGGCTTTGTACCGTTATTTCAAGACAAAGCGGGAGATATTCGACGAAGCGATCCATGAAGTAACCTCTGCACTTGCCGACGAGCTGAAATCCGTCAGCCAGAAGAACCTTTCCGTCTCAAGGCGCATGGAGCAATCCTGCTTCATCGTAATGGAAGCCATCCACCTAAAGAAGGAATTCTTTCAGGCGATCTTCGATTTCGTGTTTTCAATGGTCCGTACCGGCGAAGACATGCGTTCGCGCATCGAGGAATTCACCGGAGGCTTCAGGGTTACGCTCCGCAAACTTGTAGCCGAAGGCATCGAGATCGGCGAATTCAAAAAGTCAGTTGATCCAGATGTCACGGCCGAAACACTTTTCTCGCTGATGGAATCGTTTGCCTTGCGAGTTCTGCTTGGAGTGGAAAATGACATCCACGCTGCAAGGCAACGCTTCAACGCTACGATTTCCGCCCTTGCGGTGTGACTACTTGCGAGGACGCTTGCTTTCGTCCACCTGCTTCAGGTTGGCGCAGAGAACCCCCTGGAAGCGAAGTTCGTATCCCTCGCCGACATCTGAGCGTTCGGCAAGCACGCACCCCGTACCCTCTTCAAAATATTCCCAGTGCTTGTCGTCCGTCATGTACAGCACACCTCTCGGACTCATCACCTGCCAGGCGACGAAACGCCGCCCGTCAGGAGCGGTGACGCGCACTTTCAGCTTGGTGCGGAACGGAAGCTCCAGTCCATTGGGAGCGACAAATGTGGACTCGTGCTCCTCGCGGCCATAGTCCACATTGAGGTAAACGCCCTCTTCGCTCACGAATCGGGCGCTCCTAATCGGAGCGAACGTCCAGGTTGCGCACCCGGCAAGCAAAAGCAGCCCCAATGCTGTCAGTAACACCCTTTTCATATTCGCTCCTTCTGGTAGGGCGCGTTCACCGAACGCGCCGTGGCGGTCTCGGCGAAACCGCCCTACCAACATCTTGATTACATGGGATAGTCGAGAGCCTCGGGGATCATCACCGTGGTCAGGCACTTAGCGGCATTATCCTTGGCGATTTTCGTCCCGGCGAGGGACGCATCCACCTTGGCGCGCAGAGCGCAGAACTCCGCCTGCTTCTCGGCATCAGCGGCATTGAATCCAAAGACGACCTCCGCGCAGATACGGGCTGCTTCACCGGCGACGTTTCCGGCGATCGTGCCAAGAAGGTCATTGAAGGTGTTGAGGTAACTTTCAAGCTCCGGTCCGACGACAGGATGCTCGCCGCCAGTGAGCGCGAGATGCTTCACGTCGGCATGGAAGCTCTTCGCCGCCATGAGTCCGGCAAGTGCGTCCGCCATCGGGAACACCACGCCATGACGCTGGGACGCACCAAGCTTCTTTCCGGCGGCATCCTTCGCCGTTGCGGCGAAATCGCGCGTCCACGCCCAGAGACGGAGAGCCGCCGCAAGCGCATTCATGCCGTTGCGGTCTGCCGCCGGGCATGCCTCGCACTCCTTTGCCCAAGCTTCAACCTGCGCAAGGAACACGGGATTGCCCATAGTCTCGGAAATCTGACGGCGCTGAACGGCCTCGGGGCCTTCATACGTTGCGTCAAGCTGCATATCCGTCCACTTGTAGAACAGGAATCCGGGGCAGTCCTCCGTGATGCCATAGCCGCCCATGAGCGAGATCGCCTGACGCATCACGTCCGCGCCATGG
>JAFXEA010000295.1 GCA_017521065.1 Kiritimatiellia bacterium
CCCGGATACACGACGACCGCCAAGACGCATCTCGGCGAGAGTGTGCATGCCAATGAAATCGGTATGCAGCCTCGCACCTGCGGCCACAGAAATCGCCATATCCTCAGGTATTGCGAATTCTTCCCTCTGGCCATCGGCAAAACTATCGCCACAATACACAATCGATGCATCATCGATGAGAACCATCCGATCCTTGTAGCCCGTAACACGCATATCGTTATCCGCCTCAAAACCGAACACATAATCGGAATCGACATTATCGACATCGAAAAACACCGTGTGCGCAACAAAATTCGTAGTCGGCGTCTCCAACGATACGATTGAATTTGTTGTTCCTCCCTGCGCAAGCACAGCCCGCATCTTCGCACTTACCGTGTAGGGCGACGGAACGTATCTTGTATCGTCACGGGCTCTGGCAATGAACCTTAGGCGATACCTGCCCGGTGCAGGGAAGCGTATCTGCTGATAGCATCCCGCGAAGTCAATGAGCGACATGGCTCTCAGACCCTCGCCTTTATCGTAGCCATAGTATTGCTGCGCAAACCCCATGAATGAAGCATTTGCCTTATCGTTCCAAACATCCTCCCCTTTACGTGAAACGAGTTTCCAGTCATTGTTTGTTTCAAAGCCGCCATCCGAAAGCAGATTTGCGGACAAAACCTCTGAACAAGGAATAAATTCGATATCGTCGAACAATGCCGCAGAAGTCGCAACCGTATTGGATACGGCAAGCGTTAGAACAGTATCCACATCGGTTATCCGAACCGGCTTCGGCCAGCAAATCTCATTCATCATCCGCCCCGCTGGAGATACTGTTCCGCACGAGGTAAACTCTCCGTCACCATGCTTTACCGCAATTTCAATTGCCGGAACGCTGGAGAACGGGCATGATTCGAATAGTGAAGAATGGGTAAACCGACCAACCCTCGCTTTCAGAAAATACAGTCCCGGCTTCGGCGGGTTAAAGGACGTTTCAGCCTTTGCACCTTTGGCAGACGCGAGGATGAGCTGCACATTGCCGTGTTTCCAGTCCGCCACATTGGCGGCAGGCTGAGTGACGGCATATCCGCCGTAAGAACCATTAATATCAACACCGTATCTCACAACCGCGATAGATGGCAAGGTTGCATCACCGCTCCAATCGACCTGCGTGAGAGCCCATCCGTCAGGCGTCTCTTTCGTGGATTTAAACCGCGGATAGAGATCCGAAATGTCGGACGTGGTGCAACTTTCAAAGTCCCCGTTCGGCACGGGAAACCCAAAACGTTTTTCGGAAATAAGTTTTAGTTTTATGTCATCAAACGCCATCGCAGGCATCGCTTTTGGAGCCGTTGAGCAGCGTATGCGCAATAGCTTGTTTCCTGCGATCAGTTCAGGAACAAGCACACGATGGCGCACATAACCCAAGTCACTGAACGGGATCATCCGCACATATCGAACAAGGCTATTTGCGTCTGGTCCGATAAACACCTCTAGCACATGATGAGTGCCATGCTGGGCGGGACTGTATCCTACATGAGAGAAGGAAAGTTCATACATCCCATCTACAGGAACATTTATCTGGGTTTCAATCTCACTCCTTCCGCGGAAGGCGAATGCCCACACACCCTCCGGCGCAAGCGGATATGTACGGTAATTGAAATCAGCATATTTTTCATGCGCAGCATTGAAGAATGCTGTCCAACCGTCAGCTTCTGTACCATCCGCCTCCGTTAGCAACCTACCCGTCCAATTGAACAGAGTCCTTTCGAAGTTAGCATTCCACCGGTTATTCAGATATGAATACGAACTGGTTGTGAGGCTTGCAGCATCTTCAAAGCCAGAATTTGGAATCTCAGCTTCGGTTTTCGAACCTGAGACCAATGCCGATCTGTACGGAGCTGAAAGCGAAAGAGTTCCGCCTAAAACCGTGAGCTTCTTAACTCCTGCCGGAATGCTCCTGATCGTGGCAGCACCGTTGCCATCCTTAACCATCGAATCTGCAGACAGCTCATTCGAACGAAGGACTTCGTCTCCCGAGTAGCATTTCTTGGCAAGACCAGTATCAACAGTAAGCCTATCTCCTCCGGCAAGTGAATACGCATAGATGTCATCCCGCACAAGCATCTGTTTGCCGTCAGGGATCTCCACTTCACCATGGAAGCTGGGATCACCCCATCCAATCACGGGATGTTCAGTTTCAGCGACAGACATAACCCCTTCCCCTGTAACAGGAATTCTGCTTCCACCAGCCGAGATATTCACCTTGGCACCCTTTGCGACTTTCAGCTTTTTCTCGCCGGACGCAAATGGTATCTTCCATCTGTTTGAAAGGTAGCGTCCTACCTGCACACGTTCCACCTCCGACAGATTGTTTGTGAAAACGAGCGTTTCTGCAAGAAAATCACCGCCCTGACGACCACCATTGGAGGTATTGTTTCTGTCGTTGAAAAATCCATCCATGCTGCCCGACTTCCCGCAGAACTGAAACTCAAGAACCATGAAGGTTCCTTTCGGCGGTATAGTTACAGTGGGGTCGCACCGTTCTCCGTTGATGTAGCATTTCGCGGAAAGCAATGTCGGTGCAGTCGATAAATTCCCTGAAACAAGGGGATTGCCGACATCTCCAGAGGAATAGTAAGGATGAAAAGAAATATAGTTGCTGTCCTCCACAGAAAATACATATCCCTGCGATGATACAACCTGATAGACAGCGAACAGGTGACGTATTTTGCTTCTAAGACTCTTAGAACATGCAGAGCCGTCCTTGTCGCCCGCATTCGTGAGGCGCATCCACTTTCCGCTCTTGTACGCACCGAAATTCACGCACTTCAACCCTTGCCCCGCCCCCTCAATCTGAGGGAATGCCTGTACGAAATTCGTCATCGAAACAGCGCGAAGATAATTGTACGGTACGGACGTCGCCGTTTCGCGCACATCGGGAAGACGCAATACACTCTTGCCGTCGGCATCCAAGTCGCACTTTACGCTCGGATCTATCCACAAGGCGGCCTTGTTGAGTGTCGCCGTCGGCGTTTCAACCGTAGGAGCGTCACCTTCAACCGCAGGAATCGTCACAGACCCGTCACGGACATTGATCGTAGTGTCGGAGGGAGTCACAATCAGACCGAGAGAAAGCGTCCAGTCGCCTTTGCCTATCTTGTCAAGCACGCCGCCCGGCTGGACCCATACCGCCCCTTCCTGCTCCAGGACGGAGCCGGATTCGACATGGACATTTCTCCGTTCATCGCCACCGACTATCATGTCTGCCGCCGTTACAGTGGCAGAAACGAATGATGCCGCCGCACACGCAACGGCGAGACAACGTGAATTCAGATTCATCATCTCATCCTTTCACCTATTTAGACAGGTGAAAAGATACCAAAATCATTTTTTTTTCAACCGAAAAATGCAAAAACATTCCCAACCGATAGCACAGCTCCGGAAGCCTCTCTACCACCTGTAATAGCGGTAGGGATCGTCCTCGGCAACCGGCACATCCGCATACCTGATTGACGTTGCGCCGGAATAGAACTCCATGTTTCCGAGAATCCGCCAGAGCATTGCGTTGGCACGTCGTTTGCTGGACCGGAGATATGGTCTGGAAACATCATCGATCTTCCATGGCGGCACCTGCCAGAACACCATACGCCCTTTCCCGTACCGGATGACGCGTATGGCGGCGTTGCCGTCTTCGGCCGGTTCGGTGAACGCATCGAAATCCATCGCACCGTGCCAGGACCAATCAGCATTTGAAAGTCCATTCAACACAGATGGCAGCCGCTCTATGCGCGATGCATAGCACCCGTTCGTCGGCGACATCTTGAGAGGCACAGGACTCCATTCCGCCACCTCATCAGCTGAAAGCCCAAGGCACAGGACATTGGCGCCCTCCTCAATACGCCTGCGGAAGTCTTTAGGGCATTTTGCGCCGGAGGACACCACATACACACGGTAAAGACCATTTTCGGAATTGTACGGACGCTGATCCGTCTTCACATGGATATCTTTCATCTTGGTCCAGGCGACCACTCCAAACGTCTTCGGCTGCTTGGGCCATATCTTGGGATCACTGCCAAGCCGCGACACCAGACGGTTCACAATGTTCTCTGCCACAGGATCAGGAACGGTACGTGCCGTAACATCAAGCTGACAGAACGTTATGCGCCCATCGGC
>JAFXEA010000296.1 GCA_017521065.1 Kiritimatiellia bacterium
GCACAAAGGATACAGGCAATTTCGCGAGTTGGAATGTTGTTGTTGATGGATGCAGAACCAACCGCAAGATCGGCTGGTGTCATGGACGCATTTCGATCCTTCCGCCGGGATTGGTCATACTTGTAAAGTGAATAGGAAGTAGCAATGAAGAGAAAGTCAGGACGTACAGCATTTTTTGCGGCTGTAATGCTTGGGGCTGTTGCCCTTGATGTATTTGGCTTTGGTCTGATACCGCAGCCGCAGCAGATGAAACGCAGCGGTGGCGAGTTCGAAACGCAGGCGAACACTGTTGAGGAGGCTGCGAAGTCGGCCCTGTTCGAGCGTGATGTCACAATCCAGCCTGAAGGGTATGCGATCAGCGTCACAGGAAAGGGCATTACCGTAAGATGTTCCGATGAACCCGGCGCGTTCTACGCCGTGAAGACCCTGGAGCAACTTGGCCGGAAGACGGAAAAGGGTACTGTTGTATTCCCCACTGTTGAGATCAACGACTGGCCTGCCTTCAGGTGGCGAGGCGTGATGCTCGACGAATCACGTCACTTCTTCGGGAAGGAGGTCGTGATGCGTCTTCTGGATCTTATGGCGGCGTACAAGTACAATGTCCTGCACTGGCACATCACGGATGACCAGGGGTGGCGCATCGAGATCAAGCGGTATCCCGAACTTGTCAAGTACGGGGCGGTGCGTCCGTGCTCTGTGAAGTATGACACGAACGCCTTCTACAAGGAACCGCACAAGCCTCTCTTCCACTACAACAATGAGAAGTATGGCCCTTACTTCTATACGCAGGATGACATCAAGGAGATCGTGGCGTACGCAAAGGCCAGGCACATCAAGGTCGTGCCGGAAATAGAGCTGCCCGGACACGTCCGGGCGCTTCTTGCCGCCCATCCGGAGTTCAGTTGCAAAGGTGAAACTCTCGCTCGCATCCCACGGTGTGCATGGTCGATCGAGGATGATGTCCTCTGCGCCGGAAACAACGAGGCTCTTGCGTTCTTCAAGAATATATTGGATGAAGTCTGCGAACTGTTCCCTTCGGACGTGATTCACATCGGAGGGGATGAATGCCCGAAGGTCAGATGGGAGAAGTGCGACAAGTGCAAGGCTCGCATCAAGGCGGAAGGGCTTTCCGGCACGAAAGATCTCCAGGCATGGATCGCGTCGTATTTTGCGCGTCATTTAAGCAAACGCGGACGCAGGACAGTCGGCTGGGACGAGATTTTGAACGGCGATCTCCCGAAGTCCGCGATCGGGATGTGCTGGCGCATGAGTTCCTCTTCCGGCGCTGGCGATGCCCTCGTGACGCCGCAGGCCGCTGCAGCGCGTGGACATGACGTGATAGTTGCGTTGAGCCAATACTGCTATCTGAGCCGCAACCAGGGTCTGCCTGACGATCCCTATCCGTATTACACCTACACGAATCCGCTCTCGCTCCAGAAGGCGTATTCGTTCGATCCCTTGGCGGGGCTTAGCGATGAAGAGGCGCGTCATGTGATCGGAAGTCAGGCGTGTGTTTGGAGCGAAAGCATCTGGTGCGTGTTCGATCTCGAATGGAAGATGTGGCCTCGTGCGCTTGCGCTTGCGGAGGTCATGTGGACGTATCCGAAAGATCGCGACTATGCTGAGTTCCGCGCGCGTGCGGCGAAACAGCGGAGCAAACTTCTCAAAAAACGCGTGAACTGCGCCCCGTTGGATTGAAACCCATGAAACAGACATGCATGATACTTCTTGCGTCGCTGGTGTTGACTGTTTTTGCCGGTGCGGCAGATGTGGAGCGCGGCGGCGTGTCGTTTGATTTCGCTTCGATATCGGCAGAGCGTTTTGCCGTGGATGCGTCGCGGAACATACTCAAAGAGTCTGTTTCAGGTGTGGCTACCGGGTCGTTCGAAAAGGTCTTCTCCCTGCCTAAAAACAGTGCCGCAACGTGGAGGGTGTCGCTCTGGTACCGGATGCGCCATGCGAAGGTAGGCGCGTCGCTGTTCAAGGTGGTGCCGGGACCGTGGCGTCCTGTGAAGATACAGGAATGTGGCAGGGACTGGGGGATGCTGTCGGTTGTCACGGAGGTGCCCGCCGGAACCGACAGCCTGAAGGCGGTGTTCACCTTCGCTCCGGAATCTGAGGTTGAGTTCGAGTACAGGGATTTCTCCATCGTCGAGGTAACACCGCATACTCCCATTCTCATCAAGCAGATGCCGATGGGCAATCTTGACGGAAGGTTCGCCGTTTCTGAAGGACAGTGCGGAATGGTGGAGCACTATTGGCGTAAGACCATCCCAGACGGAATCGGTTTCAGGAATATTTCGTTCACTCTGGAGCTTCCGTCTTGTGTCGAGTTCGTCGGTGCGAATTTCGCGCGATCGGGAACTACGAAGACAGTTGTGCGTGACGACGGTTCGAGCGTTACCACATTCTCATGTTCAAAGCTTTTCTCTCCGCAGCCGACGTTCGATACGCACACGGCTCTTGCTTTTGTCGTTAGGGGCAAGGGAATGGTCGGCGATTCGGGAACGGGACGTCTGACCGTGCATTGCGGTGGCAGGAAACCGTTCGAGGTGAGCTCTGAAGAGTTGCGGTATTTCATAGTTGATGAGGTCAAGGCCCAAAAGCCTAAGCGTTTCAGCACCGGCATCATGCCGGGTCACATGCTGAACCATCTTGACCGGAAGACAATGGAAGGGATGTCGCATATCATTACGGACTCCGGTGTGACATGGATGGCGGCAAAGGGGTCGCAGGAGACATATAGCCTGTGGCGTTCCCTTGGGGTGCGGCGCATTACGCCTTCGGCTCAGAATTTCTGCAACGGATATCAGGTCGGCATGGCGGGGCGTATGCCGAAGGATGACCGCTTTGTCGCAACAGGTGTCGATCCGAAGAGCCGGTTCGCCGCAAGGATTGCGCGGGCGGCGTGTCCGGTGTCGATATACAAAGGCTCTGATTTCTTCCGCACCAACACGGTTCCGTACATAGGGCTTTGTGAATGGCTCGGATGGCTGTTGGTCCAACTGGGAGCCGATGATGTTCACCGGGAAGGGTTGCATGTGCGATAGGTGTTGCCGTGCTTTCGCCGAATATGTCGGCAAGCCCTACGGCGAAGTAGCGGTGGACTGGCCGAAGTGCGTCCGGAAGGGCGGCCGGTATTATGGTTCGGTTCAGCGGTTCCGATCGCTTGAGCATGCAAAGGTGGTGAAGGCGGTTGATCGTGTCGTGCGGGAGGCGACCGGCGGCGATTCGTCGCTTGGCCTCATCCCCGGCGTCGCGTGGATCGAGATGTCCAGCTGGTGGCGCCCACGGAACTATGTGGCGGAGATGCTTACTGTGGATTACGCGGGTTCTATGCGCTGGATGAATCCTTGGGGACCGTATGTCGCATGGGAGTCGGATTCGCCTTATGTGTATGCGAAACGTAAGCCAATGTGCCATTTCTTCGCCGCGCAGGATATCCTGAAAACCGTGATTTCAGACCACGGCTCATCGCGTCCCAAACTCATGGCGCTGCCGCAGGGCTACCAGTGCGGAAACTGGCTTTCCCAACCGGAGCACATCGCGATGGCGCTGGACAGCTATTTCTTCAACGGTTGGGATTCCGCCGTGCTGTACTACTTCCCTCGCGGATATGACGCCCGGTACTGGAAGGCGTTCGCCGATGCCACGACCCGTGCGGCAAGGTACGAGGATTATGTCCTTGACGGAACCCGCTGCGATTCGAAGACGCGCGTTGTTCCGCTTGATGGGGTGTATGCATCGCCTGTCCGGCTGCTTTCCGGATATCTTGAGACCTGCCGGAACATCTCGCCTCTGCAGTGCGTCTCGTACGACCGCAGCGGGAAGCGCATGGTGGCGGTGTTCAACTTTTGGGATAGGGGCGAGGCGTTCTTCACCCTCAAGGCCGAAGGGCTTGCCCCCGGACGCTATGAGATTGTGCGCGAGGATGGCACGGTGCGCGTGCCGGATCTCAAGA
>JAFXEA010000297.1 GCA_017521065.1 Kiritimatiellia bacterium
CAAAGTGAAGCCGGCGGCGGAGGATTCGGGCGTTTTTCTCTCCAAGCGAGGTGCGGGTACGCTTTGTCTGGACGGCCATTGCGCCGTAACACGGCTCGAGGTCGCTGAAGGCAAGATCCGCCACACCCAAAGAACGAGCTTTGCCGCCGGATGCGTCTGCGATGTCGCCGACGGAATTGCGCTGGTTCTGGCCGACGGAGTCGATGCCGGCATGGCGATGTCGCTCGACAACGGTCTTCTGGCTTCGGCCGACGTCTGGCTCGATTCCACCAAGGTGGTTGCGGACAACGGCGAGACGGTAGCGTCGGTCCCCAATCGCGGTTCGCTTGGCGGAAACTTCTACAAAGCATCCAATACGGATGCTCCAACTTTTGCCGCTTCGGCGATAGGCGGCAGGAACGCCCTTGCCTTCAACGGAAGCCAGGTTCTGTTCTACGATGGCTATACGAACAAGACTTCATCGCTGACCACATTCGTGGTCATGATGCCGACAGCACATGTCAAATGGTCGTCGCCCTTTTCGCTCTGTACGGTCGACCCGGAGAATTCGGGTGACGAGTCCACCGTCTCCGGCACCTTCTTCTATTCGTTCAACACCGACAAGATTTCCGATTTCAAGGCCGGCCGCGGCCCGGTCAGTTCGGATGGTTGGGCATTCGAATACGATTGCCTGGATATTCGCTTTCGATGCCGCTTCTGCTGTATCATCGCCGCAACGGCTCTTCGGGGACAGGCAGCGCCTATTACGGCAGCGAATACGCCAAGTTCAGCCAAACGCGCACCTGGGGGTGGAAAGCGCAGGATATCGAGCGGCTCTGCGTCGGCGGCCGCTTGTATGCGAACGGCAATCCGACCACATCGCGGCACATGAAGGGCTATATCGGGGAGTTGCTGGTGTTCACGCGCGTTCTTTCCGACAGCGAGTACGAGTATGTCGAAACCTACCTTCGTAACAAATGGTTCGGGGAAAAATCCGCCTTGCCCCAGGTCGCCGTCGCAGGCGAACCCAGGATTCACGTTGAAGTGGAGGATGGCTCGCAGGCCGTCTTCAGCCCGTCGTCCGACGCCGGCATCGCCGGAGGAACGTTGGTCAAAACCGGCAATGGAACGCTCGTGCCGGGAGATATGTCCGCCGTCGCAAAACTCGAAGTGGACGAAGGCGAAGTTGCCTTGACGGCTGTATCGGTTGCGGGCAAGGCTGCCATCTGGATTGATCCTGACGATGAGGCGACCGTCACGCTCGAGGACGGCGCGGTTGTCGCCATCGCCAACAAGGGGCGGCTCGGGGGGAGTTTCGAGAAGAAACTCGGGTCCGGCGCGACGTTCTTGAAGGGCGAAAGCGGAATCAACGGCCGCGGGGTGCTTTCTTTCGCCAAGAACGGAACGCTACTCTATTCGGGATTCGTACGGGAGGATGCATCAAAAGAGCGTTCCTTAAGCGTGTATGCCGTTGTGAGCCGCCGTTCATTCACCAAGTTTTCGTCTCCGTACTCTTTTGCGCATACCTCCGACAGCTGGTTCGACAAGGATGCCAACGCCAATTTCCATTACGAAGAGCACGATGCCGGCGGCGGGTGCTACCGCACGTTCTACGGCAAGGACGCGCGGGGGTTGGTCAACGGGCTTACGACCTCGCCCGAGACGGAGAATTCGTATTTCGTCGATTTGCCGCGCCGCGATGCCGATGGCGAAGCGTATCTGTCGGTAAACCGCATGGGGGCGGACTGGCAGTTGACTGCCACCGTTCTCGCCGGGGACGAATTGTCGTCCGTTCCGTGGTATTCCACTAGCGGGTGCAGGCTTTCGCCGCTTCATGTCAATCGTGTTTCCTTGGGCGCGGCGATGACTCAGGGCGGCGCCGGCGCCGGTGCCGGCGGATATTGGGATGGTCGCATCGGCGAATTTATCGTCTTCGAAAATCCGCTCTCCGTAGCGGAAGAAACCGAACTTTTGAAATATCTTCGCAAGAAGTGGTTTGGGAAAGGCGATGGTTCGGAGCTTCCGCCCGCGTGCCTTGCTGGTACGATCAAGACTAGCGTGACGCACGAGTGGTTGTTGCTCGATGCGGGACCTGAAGCTGTTCTTCGCCACACGCTTTCGGATATGCCGCTTGCTTCTCTTTTCATAGATTCCGCTTCCGTAGTTCGCGCTCCGGTTGACGGCGAAACCGCTAAGACAAAACTCTTTTCCATAGCGGACGATTTTGTGGCGATGGGCGTTCCTTCCTTCGAGATGGGGGTACTGCCCGATGCGAGCGTAACGCTCTTTTCTGTAGGGGGAACTATTTCCGGCAATGCGAAATGGTCGTTGACGGAAGAGTTGTCTGCAAGGTTCACCTACGAGGTTGACATCCCCGGCGGCATTTGCCGCTTGCGCAAGCGGCATGGCATGGCGATTGTCCTGCGTTGAAGGAATAGGAATAGATGAAAATTATCTTGGCTGCATATTGGATGTTATACTTGCCGGTTTTGGCGGTTGCGGCGAAGTCATCTCCGCTGGTGCGTCTGCCGCATACCGGCAAGGCACCGGAAGGATGGTTTCATCCCACTTACGCTTCCGTGTCGGATCCGCAGTCTTCAAAAGCGAGGAGCGTTCCGGGCTTTTTGCGCGGGAGCGTAATGTACCAGCTTTTTACGCGGATGTTCACCAAGGAGGGGACTTTCTCCGCGGCGGAAAAGAAACTGCCCGAACTGAAAGAGCTCGGCATCGACATTATCTACCTGACGCCGCATCAGCTCGCCGATGACGACGGAGACCGCCGCTTCTGGAGCGGACGGCAGAAGTCGTCCGGCATGAACAACCCGAAGAATCCGTACAGGCAGAAGGATTTCTTCGCCGTCGATCCGGAATACGGTACGAAAGAGGATTTGAAATCCTTTGTCGATTCGGCTCACCGTCTCGGCATGAAGGTGATGTTCGATCTCGTCTATTTCCATTGCGGTCCCAAGGCGGTCTTTCTTGAGAAGCATCCAGATTTCATCGTGCGCAATCCTGACGGTTCGCCAAGGTTGGGAGACTGGGCTTTCCCGGAATTGGATATCGCCAATCCCGCCGTCCGCGAATACCTTTACGCCAATATGGTCGGGTTCGTCAAGGAATACGATGTGGACGGTTTCAGATGCGATGTGGCCGACATGGTGCCAGTTGATTTCTGGGAGGAAGGCTATCGGCGTTGCAAAGCCGTAAAGAACGACATTTTCATGATGTGCGAAGGGCTGAAGGGAGACGACCAGATCGAGGCGTTCGACCTCTCGTACGGTTTCTACACGCAGTGGACGATGGTTTCTTTTCTGAAAGGCGAGTCTCCTGCGTATGTGCTTGAGCGGGCGTCCAAGGGGGAGTCGCGCGATTTCCCGCAGGGCTTCCACTGGATGCGCTGCTTCGAAAACCACGATTTCGCCAACTGCAAGCCGGGCGAGAAGCGCAAGGAAGAGCTTTACGGACACGATCTCAATGCGGCGATGATCGCCACCTGCTTCATGCTCAACGGCATTCCCATGATCTACAACGGACAGGAAATAGCCGATGCACAACCTCACTCCATCTGGTCGAACAGGGACCACGGCGGCTGGGGCATTGACTGGTCGCGTTCTAGCGATGCTATTGCGCTTGAGCGGCGTGCGCTTGTGAAAAGGCTGACTAAATTGCGTCACGAACATCCGGATCTCTTCGATGCGCCTGTTCTGTGGCATGCGACATCCTGCCCGGAGAAGGTCTATGCATTTTCTCGTCCGCTTGCGAACGGTGCTGTCATTACGCTGTCGGTGAACATCTCCGGCGAGAGTGTTTCGTTTGAGATGCCTAATGGAAAGACCAAGGTCCTGAAACCGCATGGTTTCGATATCGAGGAAACTGTCGGAATTTCAGAAACGACGTTTGTGGTCGACGACAGTCCTGCCTACAATGCTTGGCCATTCATTCGCAGCCTCAATGGCGGTCTCTTTGTCGTTTACTCGCATACGAAGGGGCATGTGTTCAGCTCCGGCAAAGTCGGTTGTGTCCGTGCGCGGCAGTCCTTCGACGGTGCGCGCACGTGGTCGGATCCGGTTGTCGTCGAATTTGATGAGCCGATTGCGGACGTGTGGGGCCCGTGTGGTGAAGAGTCGGTGCAGCCAGGCGACGCGCTTTTCTGGCATCGTTATTGGAAGGGGAATACGCGTTGGCATACGCTTGTGCGAACAAGCGACGGCAAACGGTTTGCTGCGGTGGCAAAGCCGAAACTTGATCCCATGCCTGTTGAGATCAAGGATCCGGTCGAGATTCCGGGGCGGGGGCTTGTTTCATTGTGGTTCGCCGGCGACTATCACCGGCAGGACGGACATTCGTGGGGTCTTGTTGTTTCGACCGACGCCGGGCGCACATGGACGCAGCAGACAGTTGAAAGCGGATTGCGGAAATTCGAATGGCCTACGGAGTCCACGCTGCTTCATCTCGGTGGCAAGCGGCTGATGGCCATCGCTCGCTGCGAACAACGGTGCGAAGGCAACCCGGTGCGCAGACTGTTTTCAATGACGTCCGACGATCTTGGATACATATGGCAACGTCAGCTAACGAATATCGGCGATGTTCTCGAATCGACGCCATCCGCACTTTACGACAAGGCATCCGACATGGTTACGCTTTACTATTTCCATCGCGGTCCAGGTCTTCTCAAGCGGAGAACCGCCAACGCGTCTGAAGCATTTGCTGATCCACGCGCGTGGTCCGCACCGGAGATTGTCGCATGCGGACGCAAGATGCGGGATTGGGATTCGGGGAATGTCAACGCAGTTCGCGTCGGCGGCAGCGACTACCTTGCCTATTATGCGGGTGACGAAAATGTTTCGTCCGTCCTTGTCTCTGTGGTCGGCTCCGGCGCAACGCCGGCAACATCATGGGAAGGGCGTCGGATTTTGTTTTTGGGCATATGGCCCCCGGAGAAAGTCAAGTCCGTCGCCAAGGCACGTCGCTGCGAGGCTTATGCCTATGCAACTGCGAAGGATGCTGCCGTCCACCATCCGGCCGAGGCATTTTCCTACGTAGTATTGGGAAATGGCGCAACGGATAGCGCCGCATCGGTCAGGAAGGTTTTCCCGTTTGTGGTGATCAGTGGTCTGGGAGATGAGAGGTAAGAATGAATAGTGAGCCATTGTATAAGGAATTGATCGTGTGGCAGAAATCCATGGAGTTTGTGGATTGGGTGTATGCCATGCTGAAAACATTTCCGAGAGAGGAAAATTATAGGCTTTGCGACCAGCTCGCACGCGCAGTTGTCTCTATCCCATCAAATATAGCAGAGGGAAATGGTCGTAACTCAAAAAGTGATTTCGCAAGATTCTTGTCAATTGCCAGAGGATCGTTATATGAAACAATGACACAATTGGAGATTGCAAAACGTCAGGGTTATATCAATGATTTAACCCAAGCGGAAGAATACGCCAATTCCATCCGCAAGATGCTAAACTCATTAATAACTAAACTTATCACATAACCCATCATCCATCTCTCATCACCCATCACCCATCTCTCATTACTCATCACCCATCTCTCATCTCTCATCTCTCATCTCTCATATCTCATATCTAAAAAATGCTAAAAGAAAAATTTGATTTGACCGGAAAGGTCGCGCTTGTCACCGGTTCCACGCGTGGGATCGGCAAGGCGATAGGTGACGCTTTTGAAGAATATGGTGCGAATGTGATTCGCCATAACACAAAGGTGTGCGATCTTGCAGATCCTGCTGCTATCGATACATGGTTCGACCAGCTTGAAGCGGAGGGCATGATGCCGGATATCCTTGTCGCCAACGCTTCAATTCAGGCGAAGATTCCTTGGACGGAGTTTCCGCTTGATGAGGCTCAGAAGGAAATGCAGGTCAATTTCTTTGCGACGCTCAGGATGTTCCAGCGGTGCTATCCTAAGATGAAGGCGCAAAAGTGGGGGCGGATGATTGTTGTCGGTTCCGTCAACGAACGCCGCCCGCATCCTGAAATGTGCGTGTATGCCGCAACGAAGTCTGCGCAGGAGAATCTTGTCCGCAACATCGCGCGGCAGGTCGCCGCCGAAGGGATTACCGTCAATAATCTTTGTCCGGGCGTGTTCTTCACAGACCGCAACAAGGATTGCCTTGCCGATCCGGAGTATGGTCCAAAGGTCGCAGCGGCGATTCCGGCTCATTATTATGCAATGCCCGAAGATGCGGCAGGCACCGCGCTTCTTCTCGCATCCGACGCCGGCCGCTACATCACCGGCTCCACCATCATGGTCGATGGAGGACTGGCGTTGCCGGGGTGATTGTTGGAGATCTTTGCGCATGAAATCAAATTGTCGAGAGCTTCGCGCTTTTACGAAGGCATGTGGGACGTGTATGACGCGTATGACGTGTAGGACATGTGCCTTCGTGAAAAGGACAGAGCTTCGCGCTTTGAAGAATGCCTGCACAAAGCTTTTTACCATCTGTCAGTCAACTGATATTGATGGGTTGAAGGCTCTGCGATCTGAAAATTACGGTAGATATTTTCTGAAACCATTGTCCTACACGTCTCACGAGTCCTACACGTCCCACTTGCATTTTGCAAGTCGTGAAACCCCTGATTTACTAACCCCTAACCCCTAACCCCTAACCACTATGCCCTCACTAGCCAACATGAGAACCAAGGCCAAAGAGGCCGGACTTATGAAACTTGACCGCTTGATCGAAAAGCGTCAGCACATTCCAACGAACGACTTCCCGATTCCGCTCAAGGAGCTCTGCGAGCGTTTCGAAAAGCTCTATACGGGTTGCGTCAATGACGTGATGCGCGAGCTTACGCTTCTCGATCAGAACCTTCCGCCGGATATCATGCCTTTGCGCGATGAGATGGTCGTGTGCGGCGAGGCGTTCACCGTGAAGAGTGCTCCGAACTGCATGATTGAGGGCGAAATGACCTTCCGCGCCCAGATGCTCGACGACTTCAAGCCCAACGGCGTTGTCGTGTGGGATACTTCCGCTGACGTGGAGACCTCGCTCTGGGGCGGTGTTATGACGGCTACCGCAATCACGAAGGGCATCCGCGGCGCGGTCATTGCAGGCGGCATCCGTGACACGAAGCAGATTCTTGAGCAGAACTTCCCCGTGTTCTACAAGTACCGCGTTTCGAACGGTTCGCTCGGACGCTGCATGATCACGCACTACCAGACGCCCGTCAAGATCGGCAAGGTCACGGTGCGTCCCGGCGACATCATCATGGGCGACATCGACGGCGTAATCTGCATTCCGCGCGAAATTGCGTATGAAGTGCTCCTCCGTGCCGAAGGTATTGAACGCAATGAAGTCGATATCTTCTCATGGGTCCGACAGGGCGACACCATCTCCGAAATCATCGACAAGGGCGGATATTTCTGAGAGGTAAAGGGTAGAGAGAAAAGGGTAAAGAGTGACCGGCAGACTACATAAGTGGCGCATAAAGCGCAATGAACTCGGACGGCGTGAGTATGGAATCCGCGTCCGGGAAATGCCGTTTGTTGCCGGTCACCAATACCGCATCATTGGATCTCATTCCCATTGTTGCTTCAAGAAAAATACGGTCTTTTTCATCGGGAAGTTCGCCAATATACGGTTGAGGTGTGGCAACTCGTCCGTATTTGTGAAAAAAGGATGTTACGGCAGCAATAACATCTGGAGCAATGTGAAACTTTGGACGAGACAAGACAGACTGATATTCATCAAGGATTGCAGATGTAATGACGGGAGTAATACATCCGTTAAACACCGCTCTTACAATTTGCCGCGTCGCAGAATCCTCATGTCGAGTCAACTGTGCCGAGACGAGAATGTTTGTATCAATAACGGCGTACATTACATGGAAACCTTTTCGATGGGAGAATGCAAGTCTTTAATTTCGGCACAAATCTCGTCCATTGACCATTCGCGTTCTCCGTTTGCGAATCGTTCTCTTCTTCCTTTCTCAAAGGTGGACCAGGCTTTTCGGCCATCGATTGCACATTGGGAGTCCGCACCGATGATGAAGGGAATTGAGCGGGTGCGAACGACCTGTTTGAGGAATACCGTAAGTGCGTTGGTCATTGTGAGGCCAAGTTCTTCGAGTACCTCGTCACACTGGCGCTTAAGTGTGTCGTCTATGCGAAGTGTAGTGGTCATGTATATCTCCTTGAAGTCTAATGAGTGTCAATGGCAAGTATTATACTCTGATAGACCATCAATTTCAAGATGTGAAGACTCGCATAATATTGCTTTAACAAAGTTACAATCTCGGAGTTTTTCTGACTTAACAACAACCAACGAAAGGAATGGCAGATGAAACGTCACAATTATAAAATTCAGGGGGGGGGAGTAATTTAATAAGTTTCGCCGTTATGGCGTGCTCTGCATTCCTCGTTGGTACAGTATATGCCGCAGGATTTCAATCTTCGACAAAATACGGTTCAAATTCAGGTGGTGCATCGGCTACAGCGGGCAATCGGCTCGTTGTTGTGCAAGAGGCCAAAAGCTACAATTCTTGGCCTGTTATAGCAAAGATTGATGATC
>JAFXEA010000298.1 GCA_017521065.1 Kiritimatiellia bacterium
GAACCAAGCACGTGGAGACCGCCAAGTTCCCTGACACCGGGGCCGAGCTTGATGTCGGTTCCGCGGCCCGCCATGTTCGTGGCGATTGTGACAGCTCCCTTTTGTCCTGCAAGGGAGACGATCTCAGCTTCACGGGCATGGTTCTTTGCGTTCAACACCTCATGCGGAATGTGCGCAAGCTTGAGCATGCGCGAAAGTATCTCGGATGTGTCGACCGTCATCGTGCCGAGAAGGATCGGCTGCCCCTTTGCGTGACGCTCCGCGACATCGGCGATGATGGCCTTGAACTTCTCGCGCTGGGTGCGGTAGATCTGGTCGTTGCCGTCAACGCGCTGCACCGGCTTGTTGGTGGGGATGGATACGACGCCGAGCTTGTAGATGTCCTTGAATTCGCGGGCTTCCGTCTCGGCGGTACCGGTCATACCTGCGAGCTTCGTGTAGAGACGGAAGTAGTTCTGGATCGTGATCGTCGCAAGGGTCTGGCTCTCCTTCTCGATCTCCACACCTTCCTTGGCCTCGACGGCCTGATGGAGACCGTCCGACCAGCGGCGGCCGGGGAGGATGCGGCCAGTGAACTCGTCCACGATGTACACGTGGTTGTCCTGCACCACATAGTCCACATCGCGTTCATAGAGACAGTAGGCGCGAAGCAGCTGGTCAACCACATGGACGCGCTGGGACTTCTCCATGAAGTTCGCCTGGATATCACGCTTGCGTTCGATGCGCTCCTGCTCCGAAAGCTCAGTGTTGCCGTCCAGCTCGCTCATCGCACTAGCCAGATCGGGGATCACGAACATCTTCGGGTCCTGCGGATTCATCTTGTCGCAGCCAAGATCCGTGAGAGAGACTTCGCGCGTGCGCTCGTCGATCGTGAAGTAGAGTTCCCCGCGCAGGGCCTGTCCCTCAGCCTTGCGCATTTCGGTGAGCATCTGCATCTCCACCTCTTCGTGTAGCTTGCGCACGTTCGCGTCCTCGAACATGTGAAGCATCTGCTTGTGCTTCGGCATGGAGTGGAACACCTGGTATATCTTGCGCTTGCACTCCTCCGTGTCACCTTCAGCAAGAGCCTTCTTGGCTTGGGCAATGAACCCGTTGCACTGCTGCGTCTGAATTTGCACCATTGAGGACACAAGCGGCTTGAGAGCCGTGTACTGCGCACTGGTGGAGACCGTCGCGGGACCGGAGATGATGAGAGGCGTACGCGCTTCGTCGATGAGGATGGAGTCCACCTCGTCCACGATGGCGAAATGGTGTCCGTTCTGCACGACCTGCTCAGGCTGGACAGCCATGCCGTTGTCGCGAAGATAGTCGAAGCCGAACTCGGAGTTCGTACCGTATGTGATGTCGCAGTTGTACTGCGCACGGCGCTCGGCGGAATCCATGGAGTTCTGGATGCAGCCAACCGTGAGGCCGAGATACTTGTAGAGATGCCCCATCCACGTAGCGTCGCGTCTGGCGAGGTAGTCGTTCACCGTGACGAGCTGCACGTTCTTCCCTGCCAGCGCATTCAGATAAAGCGGCAGAGTGGCGACAAGCGTCGTTCCTTCACCCGTCTGCATCTCGGAAATCTTGCCCTGATGGAGCACGATGCCGCCAATGAGCTGGCAGTCGAAGGGAACCATGTCCCACGTGAGCGTGTGGCCGCAGACCTCCGCGGTCGTGCCGACAAGGTGACGGCATGCGTTTTTCACGAGAGCGAAAGCCTCCGGAAGGATGTCATCGAGGGACTCGCCCCCAGCGACACGCTTCTTGAACTCCGCCGTCATGCGCGGGAAATCCTCGTCCGTGAAATTCTTGGCCTGATATTCCGCCTCTATGCGGTTGATCTCGGCAACGATAGGCTTGAGCTTCTTGAGCTCACGCGCGTTTTTCGTGCCAAGTATCATCTTGAGTATGTTCATTTTCCTTTACCCTCCAACATGTTGAGCAGCTCTGCGACAAGCATTCCGGACTTCAGCAGAGACTCTTCGCTTATTTTATCCATTCTGTCTTCGACCGTGTGCCAGTAGTCGTTCTTTCCCGGCACAGATCCGAACTGGAAATCTATGAGATTGACGGCAGGATACCCCGCATCGTAGAAAACCGCGAAATCATCCTTCACGGCATCCCTGCCGAAAGAGACGAGCCCTTCCAGCCCGGCGCGTTTCGATGCTTCGAACACTGCGTTCTGGAGCCTGACCGTGCCGTTGACAGGCATCTGGATGTGCAGATCGCGGTCGCCCAGCATATCAAGACCTATCGCAGCCTTGATCGTTCGCCCCCTGTCCTTGAATCCTTTAAGGGCATGCTTTGCCCCCTGAAAGCCGTCATTATCCGAATAGGACACCATGCACTCTTCAGCATCGGTCCAGAGCAGCATGATGTTATCGTGGAACGGCATTGCCCTGCGTATGGAACCGGCAAACGCTATGAGCAAAGCGGTTGTGGAAGCCCCATCGTTCGCGCCTTCAAATCCTTCACCTATCCCGGGCGGAGTGTCGAAATGCGAAATGAGAACAATCCACGGCGCATCTTTCTTTGTTCCACGAAACTCAACAAACACATTCGCGAACGATTTCATCCCATGAGGTGAATCCGCCCTGAACGCATCAACTGTCGCATCCACACCCGTACGGCTCACACGATCCATGATCCAGTTCGCGGCAAGTCTGCCGCGAACCGTTCCCGCATCGCGTGGAGTGCAGTCGCGCACAAAATCGGCCGCGGTGGAATACGCATCGCGGGCGTCATCATGCGTGA
>JAFXEA010000299.1 GCA_017521065.1 Kiritimatiellia bacterium
ACCCACCCGTACTTGTAGGCGAGCGCGGAATACATCACGAACGCCAGAGCCGAGAAGCTGTTCATGTAGAAGCTGATGCCCGACATCCACCAGGATACGCTCCTGTCGTTTCCGAAGAACTCCTCGGAGGATTTCGACCTGCGGCTGTAATACGCGCCTACGCCGATCATCACGGCGAAGAACACAGCTATCACGCCATAGTCTGCAATTGCTACTGTATTGTTCATTTGCTGTTATTCCTTCCTTTTAACGGTAAAAGTCAAAGTCCGAGAAGCCGGATATGGTTATCTCTTGCCACCTTGCGATATACGCTTGCTGATATGCGCCCTGTGCGAAGCAGTTCCTTCATGGTCTTGTCGAGAGGAGACACGTACGCATCTGGCGCACATATGTCCACTCCGAAAAGAATCCTGTCCTGGAACTCGGTGAGGAACCGCCCCGCATAGTCGAGGTCCCGTGAGAGCGCGATATTGCCAGATCCGGCTGAAAGATCGCCGTAAAGGTTCGGATACTTGCGCATCAACTGCGGAATGCGTCCCTCCTTGACAGGTCCTTTCGGATAGCTTGTACGCTCGTCCCAAGTGGAATACTCGCCTATCTCACACCAGAAGGACTGGGAATGTCCAAGGAAATTAAGCTTTGGGAAACGCTGGAGACATATCTCAAGTTCAGGAAGACCCTTTTCGTCTATTATGCCGTAAAGCCAGTCTTTGTTTGCGGCAATGTGGAACGTAAGCGGAAGCCCTGCCTCCTCACATCCCTTGAAAAGGTTCTGCATACGGGGGTCGAGGAAATGAAGGTTGGCGCACACCTCGCCGCACACCTTGCAGCCTTTGTCGCGATAGTACTTGAAGACATCCCCGAACTTGCTGTTGAAGGTGCGGTTGCCCATCGCCCTTGGATCGACTGCGACAGACGGGATGAAACGGTCCGGATGCGTGGCGCACGTGCGGAGGATCTGTTCGGTGGACATTCCGCCTACAAAGTTCTCGGGATTGCAGAGAGCGAGTATCACGCCCTTTTCGATTCCAATCCTGTCGTAGTGCCTGATGAGGTCTTCTGGAACTGGAAGCGGACGCTTGTCCAGCAGGTAGCACGGAGGCATCGGATCCTCAGTGCAGTGGGCGTGGATGTCGATGAACTTCACATCGGCAATGGTCTTCTCGACATCCTGCAACGCCGTCACGCAACCGGCGACACCTGCCGCAGCAGCCCCGGAACCCGTCTTCACGAAATCTCTTCTTGTAATTTCCATCGGTTCACCCTCCTGCGCTTAAATGCCAAGAATGCGACGCGCGTTGCCGTGCGCAACCTTGTCGAACACAGTCTGCGAAATCTCGCCCTTGTCGCGCATCTCCCTGAGAAGCTCCGGAAGTCCAGACCTGCGAGCCGGGGCGCAGATGTCCAGTGCAAACATGAGCCTATCCTGAAACTCAGTGAGGAACTTTGCGGCGTATGCACGATCACGGGCAAGGGCGTTGCATCCGGATCCGGCAGAAAGGTCACCATACAGATTCGGGTACTTGCGCATCAGCTGCGCAATGCGCCCTTCCTTGACAGGTCCTTTCGGATAGCCGAAACGCACCGACTGCCCCTTGTACTCTCCTATCTCGCACCAGAAAGCCTGGGAGTGTCCGAACAGCTTGAGTTTCGGGAACCGCTTAAGCGACTCCTCAAGCCCCGGCATTCCGGGAAGATCGACAAGTCCGTAATCCTCCCCTTCGAACGGAGACATATGGAACGTGACGGAGAACCCAACCTCCTCTGCGGCGGCGAAAAGCGCCTGTACGCGTTCATCGAGGAAGCGGAGATTGCATGTAAGCTCCCCTACGCCCTTGCAGCCTTTCTCCCTGTACCACTCCAAGACCCGACGGAACGGACTCTTCATGCTGTTGAAAAGGTTTCTCGGATCAATGTTGCAGAACGGCACGAACCGGTCGGGATGCGTGGCGCAGAAGCGAAGTATCTCCTCGTTGGACTGCGTATTGAGCACGGACTCCGGAGATACGATCGGAAGCAGACAGCCCTTCTCTACGCCAATCTCGTCATAATGGCGCAGGAGATCGTCTGGCGTGCAGAACGGCTTCTTTCCGTTCGGAACGTAATGGTACTGATCTTCCAGATAACCATGTGCGTGAATGTCTATGAATGTTCCCATGCCGTACCCTCCTTTACTCAATCATTTCGCAGAGGCGTTTTCCGCGTAGATGCGGGTTATGAGATCAAGCGCAACGCGTGACACCCTTCCGTCTATCGGGTAAGGAGCTCCACCATTCAGAGAATCGGCAAACGCCTCAAAGCACGCCTGATGTGCCGCGAACTCAAGCTGGTCGGGGCGCGACACGCCATGACCGGTATCCTCGTACACATACGTACCCTTCGTGCCTGTTATCTCCATGCGCTTGGGACGCCCAGGATAGGATGCGGTTGTTGCATATATGGCACCGAGAGCACCGCCTTCAAAACGCACTACAGCGGCAGCGGTATCCTCCGTCTCCATCGGGTGCGCAAGCGTTGCGGTGAAAGACTTGACATCCGTGACAGGAGGCATGAGAGCGGTCAGCCAGTCCACCATGTGGATCGCCTGGTTGATGAGAGCACCGCCGCCGTCCATGGCCAACGTACCGTGCCAGGATCCTTCATAGTACGAATCTGCCCGCCACCACGGGACATCGACGCGCACAAATGTGATCCTGCCGAGAGTGCCTGAGTCTATGACCTCCTTGAGCTTGCGGAAATCCTCCGTGAAGCGGATCTGGAAAATCCCGCCGAGAGGAGTACCGGTCTCCTCGCATGCCGCAATAAGCCTGTCAGCACGCTCCGAGGAGATTGTGATCGGCTTCTCCACCAGAACGGGCTTGCGGTGACGGGCTGCGGCAAGGACGGCATCGTCATGGGCACCGGAAGGCGTAGCCACCAGCACCATGCCGACATCTGCACGGGAGATGGCCTCGTCGTAATCGCGTATCAAGGGCACTCCGAATTCAGAGGCGAACGCATCGCCATGCCCCTCAACGGGATGAACGACGGCGACAAGCTTGAGCTTTTCGCTCGCATTGACTGCCTGTGCGTGAAAACGAGCAATAAGGCCAGTGCCGACAATCACAACTCCTAACGGTTCATACGACATTTACGGCTCTCCTTTTTCTATCTCGACTGAATTCAACCATTATTTTCTGCGCAAGGCACATGCAAACGCCCCGTCCCAACCTGACTCGAACGGCACGGACACCATGCGCCTCACCTCCTCAAAACAGTGATTGGCGGCAAGGAACGATTCTATCTGACCTTCATTCTCCTCTGGCTCGTTTGAGCAGGTGGAATACACAATGATCCCACCGGGCGCCACATGCGCCGCCGCCTTGACGAATATCTCAGATTGCAGCTTGACGAGTTCCGCAAGATGCTCTTTCGTCCAATTCCACCTTGCATCAGGACGCCGCCGCAAGACTCCGGTATTGCTGCATGGAACATCGGCAAGGACACGATCAAAAAGTTCACCGTCGCCGACTTTCGCAACAGCCTCCACCCAGTCAAGCCCAACGCGTTTCAGATTCTCCACAAGACGGCGGCGGCGGGCTGGATTCACCTCCTGCGACACAAGCCGCGCACCATTCCCCGGATCACCAAGCCTCCATGCACACTGGATGGATTTTCCACCGGGTGCGGCACAGAAGTCAAGCACCTTCATCCCCGGCCTGACGTCAAGAAGCTCGATTGACCCTGCTGTCGCCGGATCCTGCACCACAAATGCGCCCTCGGCATAGCCTTCGACATCCGAAACCTTCTTGCCACGCTCCAGCCTGACAAACGGCTCCGGCGCACCCGGACGGTACGCAAGCCACGTCTCCGAAGGCTGGTTATGCCATTTGCAGAGCTTTTCGGCGTCAGTCTCGCCGTAGCGTTCGATCCAACGGTTCACGATTCCGTTCGGAAAACTCTCGCGTTCGGCAAGCGGCGCGGATTTCAGATAGGATTCAAACTCTTCGCGTCGACGGATCAGGTTACGCAGAACGCCGTTCACGACTTTCGCAATGCTTTTATTCGGACAGCACTTTGCGGCCATGACGGTTTCGTTAACGGCGGCGAAGTCCGGCACGTCAGGCATGTAGAGTATCTGAGCTCCGCCCACAAGGAGCAGCGCCTCCATCTCACCCTTTGGCCATTTCGTCAGCAGCTTGCCGAGAACGGAACGGAGCGCACGGAACCTGCGCACCGTCGTATAGGCAAGATCCTGAACGAACGCCCTATCCGGCCCATCCGGAAGCATCTCAGAGAGATGTCCATGGGTTGCTATCCAGCGGGCGACGACAAATGCGGCTGCGCGACGTGAGTTCATTCAGCCGCGATGCATTCGATTTCCACGAGAACGTCCTTTGGCAGACGCGCCACCTCTACGCAGCTGCGGGCCGGTTTCGTGTCGCCGAACATTTCGGCATAGACCTTGTTGAGTGCGGCGAAATCGTTCATGTCCTTGATGAACACCGTGGTCTTCACGACCTTGGAAAGCGAAGAGCCTGCCTTTTCGAGAACGTTCTTGAGGTTCGAGATGGACTGGGCAGTCTGATCCTCGATCGTAACTGCCTCAATCGCACCCGTTGCAGGATTGATCGGAATCTGCCCCGAACAGTAGATCATACCGTTCACGCGAATGGCCTGGCTGTACGGACCAAGTGCAGCAGGCGCCTTGTCTGTCGAAATTATCTCCATATATATGTCTCCTCTTTAATGGAGTCAATTATACCATATGTTTGACTCTGACGGCACGAAAACAGCCGGACAGCATCACATCTCGGAAATCGTCAAAGAAGAGCCAGGGGCGAGGAACATGTCGAGCTCCTTCATGTCTGCCGGAGCGACACGTATGCCCAGCGACGAGAAACGGGAACGTGGACCTTCGTTCGCATTGCTGGTTATCGGGAACGCGCCGGTTTTCGCATCCTTCCTGACCGATACATAGTAGCGCTTGAACAGTTTCCCGTTAAGCATCAGATCTGCATGGCGTGTCTGCTTGTGGACCACGAAAGCGGCGCGGTGAAACTGAAGCACGCGTAGCTGCCTTCCAACCTTCGGCTCCTCAGCTGCGGAAAGATTGTTAAGCTGCCGTATCGCCGCAACGGTCGTTCCATGCTCGCGGGCTATACGATGGACGGACTGGCCTCGGCGAACTGTGGTCGTTGAAACCCACGGGACGGGTTCGCCTGAAAAGAGACGTCTGATGTTCAGGTCTCCAAGGCGGCGAGCAAGCTTGTCGTCAATGTCGGCCATGGACGGGATTGCACGAAGCTGCATGATCGTATCTACGGCTATCGCAAGACGCCCCAGGCTTTCCGCGTCCGCAAGACGGAGCAGAAGCGTCCTTTCCCGTTGGGATCTGCCCGACGCATTCGCCGCCCATGAAGATGCCTGCTTTGCGGCCTTTGACGGCTCCGCCTTGACGACCGGCGAAGCGGACGGAACATTTGTGGCAGACTGTGAAACCGACAGATTAAGCGGAACCGTCTTCAAACGAGACGGAGTCTCTGACTTTATGACCTTGATCTTGCCGGACGGCTTGCGTCCGAAACATCCTCTTGCGGAAATGAAGGATACAAGAACCGCAACCAGCACAATGGCATAAACAGCCAAACGCCATCCCCCAGACTCATTGCGTCTGCGGGAGGCGTCATATTCGACAACGGTTCCGAGAATGTGGGCTCCCGGACCGACCGAACGGAATCTGTTCCGCTCGTATCCCATCGGTTACTTTGCGACGGGAGCAGGCTCCTCGGCCACGCCGGAAACGGAGGCGCGGGCAACCTCAACCGAAACGCCGGGGGCGATTTCGATGAGGAACGTCTTATCCCTTGATTCCTTGATTGTACCGATGAAGCCGCCCGCGAAGACAACCTTAGCTCCGGCGCGAAGCTCTTCAATCATCTTGCGGCGCTCCTTCTCCTTGCGCTGCTGGGGACGGATCATCATGAAATAGAAGATGGCGAAGATGAGAAGCATCGGAACGAGCATACCCATTCCCCCCTGCTGTGCGGCCGGCTTTGCGGCTTCCTGTGCGGCCTGCGCGAAAAGAATCATTGAATTCATCTGTAGTCCTTTGGTTTTGTTGTTGGTTGTTTTAAATTATGGGAGTCTGCAGGAAACGGTCCGCAAAGGTGCCGTCGGATATCGATTCGCGCATCTCGCGCATCGTATCCAGCAGACGGTGGATGTTATGAATCGTAAGAAGCCTCACTCCAAGGATCTCACCCGCGCTTAGCAGATGGCGCACGTACGCACGTGAGAAGTTCCGGCAGCAGTAGCATGTGCAGCCCTCCTCCACAGGGCTGAAGTCCCGCGCCCATGCCGCCGCCTTTATCGCGACGTTGCCCTTCCTCGTCACCGCCGTGCCATGCCGGGCGATGCGCGTAGGAAGAACACAGTCAAACATGTCGACACCGCGCGCGACGCACTGCGCCATCTGGTGTATGACGCCAAGACCCATCACATAACGCGGCTTATCCTCAGGAAGGAACGGAACGCTCGCATCGACGGCCTGATACATCGCCGCCTCCGGCTCCCCCACCGAAACACCTCCGATCGCATATCCGGGGAAGCCGATGTTCACAAGCTCCTCGGCACAATGCCGCCGGAGGTCGTCATATACACCGCCCTGAACGATGCCGAACACCTGCTGCCCCGGTGCGTGCGGAGCCTCTTTGGACATTCTCGCCCAACCGATGGTAGTCTCCA
>JAFXEA010000029.1 GCA_017521065.1 Kiritimatiellia bacterium
CACCTTTTGCGGCAAGCGCACCTTTCCGGACACTGTACCCCTTCCCTCTATTCCTTTCATTCCGCAACAGCCTTACGGACAACCCATTCAAAGGTTCAAGATCAATGTTCGCCATGTCTATCGGCTGACGGCCTCCGTCATCTACAACTATGACCTCCAGCAAAACGAACCCTGCCTCTACGGCATTTTCAATGAGCAGAGGGATATGCGCAAAGATGCGCTTCAGCAATCCTTCCGCATTGTATACGGGTATGACGAGCGAAAGCGACTTCATCTCTTCATTTCTTGAAACTCATCCAGGATGGGAAACGTGAAGCCTGGGCATGGGCTTCCTTGGATTGGTTTGAATGTCCGGGCATACCGCTTTCAAGCTCCGAGAGCCGCGCCAGAAGAGCCTGCTGCGACGCGGCGCTGTTACGGCGCATCTCCTCCACCTTCTGCCGTTCATGCTGAAGTTCCCTGTCTCTGTCCTGAAGCTTTTCACGCAGCTCCCTTATCTGCTCCTGAAGCCTCTTCACATCCGCAACCTGTGCAGACAGCCTTTTGACCTCAGTCGTTCGCTCATTCAGGGAACGGGTAAGATCCTTGATCCTCATGCCGCTTTCATGGGCGTTTCTCTCAGCGACGATCCTCAATGCATCAAGCTCCTGCTTGATCTGCAAGGTGCGGGGGTCGACGGGATTCATGCGCAGTGCGCGCTGCTTCATATCCTTGGCGTCGTCGCCGATCTTCTTCAGGATTTCAATCCGTCGCGCCGCAAGTTTCTCTACACGTTCGCGCCAACGCTTCTGAGCAGCTTCGGCCTCAAGCTTCTCCGCCTCCATCATCCGTTCGAGATCGTCAGCCTCTCCACGCATGAGCCAATATACGGCGGCTTCCATGTCCGCCGCCTCCTTGGCATTTGAAGGGAGTCTCTTTATCTCGCTCTCAAGCGTCAGCGTCTCGCGCTTTGCGTTCTCAAGCTCCTGACGGGTCTTCTGCATCTCCGCGCGTTCGGCGGACATGGCCTGCTCGCGCTCTTCCTGTGCGGCAGCAAGAGCTTTCGCGCCTTCCTCCTTCGCCGCCGCAACTGCAGCTTCTAGCGCAGCCGCCTTTGCGAGAAGAGCTGTCGATTCCACCTCTACAATGCGTTCGCGCTCAACGACACGTTCGACAGGAACCTCTTTTACGACTTCCTTCTCGACGATCTTCTCTACAGGAACTTCCACTATCTTCTCAACGACCTTTTCGACAGGAACCTCCACGATCTTTTCCACTATCTTCACTTCAGGCTCCTGGCGCACTTCTGCAAGCGGCTCTTCTGAATTTTCAGTCACCGGCTCCGCCATCGGTTCTGCGACGGGTTCCTGAAATTCCTCCGGCTCATCATCCTTCTCCTCGAATGCAGGTGCAACCTCGACAAGCTTCGAGCATGGCGGCAAACGTCCACTGCGGAGAAGTGCCTCAGCCGCACATTTGTTGAACGGTCCGCGTGGCGTGCCATCCCCAATATCGATGGACCAGCGCATGTCAAGGAACGGGATCTCTTCTGCGGGCTTCCACATATCGCCGTCAGACGATATCTCCTGCCCCGGCTGGATACGCCCCATCTTCGCCCACTCAAGCAGACGCTCACGGGATTCCGGACCGAATGTGTCGTCCTGCGTTCTCAGGTACCACTGCTCCGACATGTCAACTCCTCCAGATAATGTATCTTTATTTCAGACCGAAAAATTTCTTTGCTCCGGATGCCCCCATGCGGGCAAGTTCAGCCTGCGCCTGACGCTCCAGATCTGCAAGCATGGTCTGCTGCTGCGGTCTGGACGGTTTGAACGTATCACGGATGGGCGGAGGAGGCTCTTCCGAAACAATCTCCGGCTCGATCACATCCACCTTCCATTCGCGCTTTTTCGCTTCCGTTAAAGAGGCAATCTTCCGTTCGAGTTCCTGGGCATGAACCTCGCTTTTCTCAACACGAGACTTCATAAGCTCAAGTTCAGACCTCAACGCCGCAAGCTCCGCATCCTTGGAAGCAATGGCGCGTTCCGCCTCGCCCTTCAATTCGGACATGGCCTTTTCTGCCTCAGCCTGCACCTCTGCCATTGCCTTTTCGGCTTCGGCGCGGGCAACGGAGGCCTCCTTCTCCGCAACTCCACCATGGTCATCCCGATATATCCGGCATGACGGCGTAAGAGATCCTGATTTGATCAGATCGTCAACGACAGCGCGATGCGTGGGGCCATAGAAACGTCCCGGTTCGTTCTCGACGATCCAATCCATCTCAAACGCCGGCTCAAGGGAAGCCAACTTCCATTGTTTTAGGTCGTTGGACACCCCGGCGAACGGATCAACCCGGCCATCCTTGACCCATGCAATGATCTTCTCGTCGTCGGCAGGGCCAAAAACCTTTCCGTCCACCCCTTTTACGTACCAGTTCATTTTCCGAGTTCCGCACTTCTCGCCGCAGCGGCGGCAAGCGTCGACGCCACTATATTCTTGAACCCGCTTGCCCGCATGACATCCATTCCGGCGGCCGTCGTGCCGCCCTTGGTCGCGACACCGGCGATGAACTCACCGAGATCGGCTCCGCTCTGCCTGAGATATGCCGCCGTGCCGAGCATCGTCTGCTCCGCCAGCTTGCGGGCGACATCGGGCTTGAGCCCAAGCTTCACGCCACCTTCGGCCATTGCCTCCTCCATGAATGCGAAGAAGGCAGGACCCGATCCGGAAAGCGCTGTCACCGCATCGAAATCCTTCTCCTTGAGAACCGCCGTCTGCCCTGCGGCGCCAAGAATGGACGCGACAAGCTTCACATCTGCCTTTGTCGCATTCTTCGCAGGGCAGATCGCGCACATGCCCTCTTTCGCACGGAGCGCAAGATTCGGCATCACGCGGATCAGGCGCACCTTGGCGCCGAACATCTTGCGAAGCGTGGCGAGCGACTTTCCAGCGACAATCGACACAACGAGCTTTTTCGTCGTCAGCAACGGCTTCACCCGTTCCGCAACCGCCGCCACATCCTGCGGCTTAACAGAGAGGAATATCGCGTCAGCCTCTTTCGCGGCCTGCTCCACATCCGAAACAGTCTTCACGCGGTAGCGTTTCGCCATCTCCTTTGCGCGAGGCTGGTACGATTCCGCCATCACAACCTCTTTGAGATCGTAGCTGCCGGCGGCCGCAACCGCCTGCACAATACCCTCGGCCATCTTACCGGCCCCAAAAAATCCAAGCTTCTTTTTCATGCGTTAATTATACCATGTCCCGCACCATCTGGCGTACACTATTATGACACAAAAATATACTCATCTGTCTGCCTCGCCGATCTTCCCATGTACCATGGCATGACCATCAGTGAAGAGGCGATGCATTTAACTTTTTTATACCTGCACAGATTTCATGAGAATCGGAGTTTATCCATTCGTACGGGAACGTCCTGCACTTGTCCGGTTTTACGGGATGGATGCGACAACGGTTGTCTTCGGTCAGCCAGACGCATGAGTCATCTGTCCGATTTTTGAGAACCAACCCCTTGCGATCCGGTGCGATATCGGTTTCATTTGCTATGAATTCACCTTCTGTCATCCCAAGAAATGCAGCAATACGGGATATTTCGCTCTCTGAGACCCTCACGATTCCGTTTGGGATGCGACAACAGGCTCCGCATCCCAGACATTCAAACGATTCCAGATATTCTTTCATATTCTTGTTCGTGTTCATCTGACGACAATGGTCAATGGACGGGATTGGACGGTAAATGTCACTGACAGGTTATCGATCGCCATCGCGGCGGCATTGGCTATCGCGCTCCGCCGCCACCGGAGCATGAAATAGGAGTCCCTCGGAACACTTACATTCGACAGTTCCGCCGCTATGGCAGTTGAGACGGGCAAATCTGCACCGCTTTCCAGTCCGGAAGTGTTGTCTTTTGCTGTGCGGTACACCAAACCGTCGCAGGCACGCCAATCGCCATCCGCTGCAACAGACACAAGCTCGTTCGTCACCAGATACTCACAGGCAAGCTCCTGCGTTTCCTTGTTCTTGAACCCGAACTGCATACCATCAAACATGACCGCAATCTTACACACAGAGAACGCCGTGTCATTCCTGAACGACAGCCCGTATACGTATTCCTCCGCCGTACCGGTCGTCATCGTTCCGAGGGAATATGTTTCCGCCACCTTGTTCGTCGCCCAATAGACGCACAGGCCTTTCTGGGTCCCAGCCCCATGGTTGCGAATCACATCAGCAACCGGATTATCACCACAATATGCCTGCCAATGAGGCAATGTCGTGCCGTTCAGCCAACCCGCCGTGTTTTTGCTTGTCGGGAATACGTTTGTGAACGAACTGAAATCCTCACGCCAGATGCGCTCGCCTCCTTTGCGCGGGATCCCGGAAATCACAACCGCATCAAGGACGGGCTGTGGCGGCGGATTTACAAGATCAACCGTGTTCGTAGAAGCCGCTACAACCATCCCGGAGCCGTCAACCGCCTCAACCGCAAACATCCACACGGCAGGCGGCAAAGACTCCACAGCATATGAAGTCTCCGAAACCTGCACTGCGCTCACAGCGTAATCCGGAGCCGGGATCCCAGCCGAATACCCTTCAATGATCGCTATTTCATCAAGTATCGTACGCCGTTTAGTCTTGCCAGAAGCAGAACGGAACACCAGACACTCTCCCGCGCCCATCTCCGGCAGTGGCCAGATACATTCCGTAAACGTATCGCCTATTTCCTGCGCCTCACCTATCTCCGACAATTCATCTCCCGAACGCTTCCATACCGAAAATACAGCTCCGTCACTGGAATCTTGCCGCCGGACTCTCACGCGAAGTGTTCCATCCGAAATCGCCTCCATGGACGGAGACACGAGTTCCCCCGACTTGGTTGTATTGCCGATGCGCACCGTTCCAACATCGACAGAGGGATACACATTGCTTACGATGGTCCATCCAGAGCTATCGGCATAGTCATTGTTAAACTTCTCCGAACCTGAAATAGCCGTGGTGGATAAGGATGCCATCGCTTTCGAGAACGACTCTTGCCATATGACATTGCCGACAGATGCACCTTCAAGCACATTGGTCCAAATCGAAACCCGATACCCGGCGGCACCGTGCACCGAAGGCCAGTTCATGCGAAACGACGAGTGGGTAATCTCAGACGCAACAGCTCCAGTCCAATCGCCCGATTCCTCTTCCATCTCAGATGACGCAGTCTCAACCGTGCACACCTCAGACGGCACGGACTCCACCCCTCCAGATACCGACCTTACCGACAACCCATATTTGCATCCGGCATCGACACCTTCAACATGGAATCCCGGAGAATCGGAATACTCGACCATGACACCATCGCAAACAATGTTCGTCACTGGATGACCTGGCTCAAAACCATTGACCAACGAAACGGAGTCTATGTGCACACGCCTTTTCGATCCGACAGAGAAAGATCTGAACGCCAAGCGGTCTCCCGCAAGAATTTCCGACACAGGACAATGGTAGTCGGCAAAAGATCCCGTCAGCTCAAACGCCACAAGTTCATTTGTCGAACCTCCTCGGACAATGAACACTGGCATCACATGGTCCGGCTGCATTGCAAACGCACACGCCCTGACGACAAGCTCCACGTTTTCCATCGAAGGCAATTCCGGCGTGATCAGCCACCCGACGCTGTCGGAAGCCTTGTTGAGCTGAATAGTTCCATTGCATCCTGCGGGAAGGTAGATGAAATCGCCGCTCCATCCGGACAACCCATATTCGCCGAACATCTCTTCCGTGAATTTCTTTGGGCTTTTCGCTGCATTGACGCAAGTTGTGAAATTTTCACACCATTTCAACTCTCCCGTCCATTGCGTCATCGATTCGCTCCAACAATCGAAAAGGAAGCATTCAACAGGTTCATCAACAGTCCATGTTGCATAGAACGAATCGGATGTCACATCACTGCACTTCAATGAAAATGGCGCGGCCACCTCTCCATCCGCCCTCCATGTCACATTGAAGGAACTGACTCGCATCGTTCCAACGCCCTTGACGAACACAAGGCGGAACTGCCTGTAGTTGTCGCTTCGCTCAAGCGAAACGGTCTCATTCGTTGCCGAACCATTCGCAAAAACAAGCTGATGGACATCCGTCCACAATTCAGATTCCAATGCTTTTGCCTCGATTTTCAGCACCGACCTGGTTCCTTCCGTCCTAAAACCGACATTCTTCGCCGAAACGGATATAGACACCACAGCCCCATCGTATATTGGGCTTGTTATGGATTCCCCGTCATTGGAAAATTTTCTTCCACTGCCGTCAACGACCGTTCCCGAAAGGCTCCATTGATTGGTGTTGGAATTCGAATCGTCTATAAAATCCGTCGCAACAACCCCTCCCCATGCAGATAGTCTGATTCCGCCAATCAACATCACAATGGATACGGATAGTTTTTTGCAGTTCATCAGCCACCTCCTGTTCATGCACCTTGGCAACGGAAACAATTATAGCACAATCCTCCCAACTTTTCATTGTCCATTTTCGAATGGAAGCCTGCGCTACATCATCTGCTTCTGTGATATAATCCGCAGCAGAAAGGTTTCAAGTGGCTGAATGGGTCAGCCATATCTAAAAACAGGAAAAATACCATGACAAATGAAGTTGCCGCTGCAGCGGAAATGTCTGCATGTGTTTCGGAGCGCGTAGCGTCGGAACTAGAGAACCAGCTTACGCAGGGACAGGAGCTGTGGGCGGACCTGATCGCCTGGCTTTCTGAAAAAGGCATATCGTTACTCATGAATGTCATAGCAGCAATCCTTATCCTGATTGCAGGCATGGTTGCGATCAGGCTCATCCGCAAGGCCGTCGCAAAGGCGCTTTCGAAAGTGAACAGAATGAGCAAACTTCTCTCCGACTTCATCGTGAGCGTCGTGAGCAAGACATGCTGGACCGTTCTCGCGCTTGTCATCCTTCAGAGACTTGGCGTAAACGTCGGCCCCCTCGTCGCCGGACTTGGCGTGACCGGCTTCATTCTGGGCTTCGCGTTTCAGGAAACGCTCGGCTCGTTCGCCGCCGGCATGATGATTGCGCTCAACCAGCCTTTTAAGGTGGGAGACTATGTCGTGGCAGGAGGCATCGAAGGAGAGGTACTTGAACTCAACATGATGGCAACCGTGTTCGCCACCGCCGACAACAAGAAGGTAGTGGTTCCGAACAAGGTCGTATGGGGCAGCGCAATAACGAACTTCTCCGCCCTCGGCACACGCCGTGTCGACACTAAAATCTCAGTCGCATATGGTGCAGACCTCCGCAAGGCCATAGAGGTGGCTTTCGATACGCTCAAGAAGCTGCCTGGCGTCC
Organism: Kiritimatiellia bacterium; assembly: GCA_017521065.1. GTDB lineage: Bacteria > Verrucomicrobiota > Kiritimatiellia > RFP12 > UBA1067 > UBA1731. Next base: position 7,327 of record JAFXEA010000029.1, read on the forward strand.
TTGAAGAGCCGAAACCGGTCGTTGCCATCGCTTCGCTGGACGATTCCGCCGTCACGCTCAATCTGCGCCCGTGGGCAACCTGCGCCAACTACTGGGATGTCCTCACCAATGCCCAGGAATCGGTCAAAAAGGCATTTGAAGAGAACGGAATCGCAATTCCATTCCCACAGATCGACGTTCACATGGTCTGATGCATCGTCGGCTCATATGGTATAATCGTAGCCAATGAACAAGGAAGACAAGTCAGCAGAAGGCCGGCAGCACGTTGCGCTGCCGCTAAAGTACCGTCCGATGACGTTTGACGACGTCGTCGGGCAGGAACACGTGGTGCGTACGCTAAAGCACGCAATCGAATCCGGACGTATCGCGAACGCCTATCTTTTCGTCGGGCCTCGCGGAATAGGCAAGACCACAACCAGCCGAATCTTCGCAAAGGCGCTGAACTGTCTCACCCCGAACGGCGCTGAGCCCTGCGGTAAATGCGAGAACTGCACCCAGATCGCTGAAGGACGTTCCCTGGACGTTATGGAGCTTGACGGCGCATCGCACAACAAGGTTGAGGATGTGCGTCCCATAATCGAGGCCGTACAGTTCAAGCCCGTTGCCTCGCGGTTCAAGATTTTCATCATCGACGAATGCCACATGCTTTCCACTGCGGCGTGGAACGCACTTCTCAAAACGCTTGAGGAACCGCCGCCGTACGTCAAGTTCGTGTTCGCGACAACGGAAGGCGACAAGGTGCTGGCGACAATCGTTTCGCGCTGTCAGCGCTTCGACCTCCGCCGCATCCAGACGAACCAGATTGTGGACCGTCTTACGTACATCTGCGGCAAGGAAAACGTAACGGCGGATTCCGACGCCCTTCTCGCCATAGCCCGCGGAGCGGAAGGCGGCATGCGCGACGCGCTTTCGTCTCTTGACCAGCTTATCGCGTTCAAAGACGGAAACATCACCGAAGAGGATGCCCTTTCCGTGTTCGGACTCGTCTCACGCTCGGAGCTGGAAGGTCTGGCAGGCGCGATCCTGAAAGGTGACTCTGCATCCATCCTCAAGGCTGTCGCAAACTTCGACTCCGCCGGAAAGAACATGCGCCGCCTTGCTGGAGAACTGATGGTCCATTTCCGCAATCTCGTTGTCTGGCAGGCACTCGGCGAAAAGGCTGGCGACACGCTTGAGATCACGTCCGACCAGCGCAAGACGCTCATGGAGCAGGCGAAGATATGCG
>JAFXEA010000300.1 GCA_017521065.1 Kiritimatiellia bacterium
ATAGCCAGCTTGCCGTAAAGGTGCTTCAGGATGCAGGAGCATATGTCGAAGGCGTATGCTTTGAGACACCGTTTTTCGCCGTAGGGGCGGCAAAACGTGCCGCCGAGGCTCTTGGCGTAAAGCTTCATGTGGTGGACTTTACCGAAGACGAATGCCGTCTCATCGAGAATCCTCCACACGGATTCGGCGGAGCCATGAATCCATGCATCGACTGTCATGCTATGATGATACGCCGTGCCGGTGAGATGATGGCTGAGATGGGGTTTGATTTCGTCGCCACTGGAGAGGTGCTGAACCAGCGTCCGATGAGCCAGAACCGTCAGTCGCTCGGGGTTGTGGAGAGGTCCAGCGGACTTGAAGGCCGTCTGGTGCGTCCGCTTTCCGCGCAGCTGCTTGAGCCGACGATTCCGGAGCAGGAGGGTAAGCTCGATCGCTCGAAGCTTCTTGGCCTTTCGGGGCGTCGTCGTGAGCCGCAGTTCGAGCTGGCGAAGAAGTTCGGAGTGGAGGACTATCCGTCTCCGGCCGGCGGATGCAAGCTTACGGAGGAGGGCTTCGGACTCCGACTCAAGGATCTTCTGGACCATGAAGGGTTGAAGGATCGCCGTCTTGTCGATCTTCTCGTCATTGCGCGCAGATTCCGCCTGCCGGACGGTACGGGGGTCATTCTTGGACGTGATGCCCGGGAGAATGCGACGCTCAAGGCTTCTGGTGATGTGGGGACGCTTGTTTACACGGTGAACTGTCCGGGGCCGACGGCTCTTGTTCCTGGCAAGCCGACCGAAGAATCGCTTAAACAGGTGTCGGCACTGGTGGTGGCATGGGCGAAATACGATAAGCTGCAGGAGCCTGCTCGCACCAATATCTGTACTGTTTCTCCTCCGTACGATCGCGCAGCATTCCTTCCGTACCAGATACTAAGTTGATGACCATAGGAAATGATAAAAAAGAATGGTTTTATGAGCATGGTCTGCTTGAGTTTGATCGTTCGGGAAATATGGTATAATTCAGACTAAAAACGAAATAGAGATTGCAAGAGATGAAATTAAGGATTATATCGCTTTTTGCGGTTGTTGCGATGTCTTTGGCGGCAGCGGACAATCAGGCGAACGCGTTGGTGCGGTTGTTGAATTCGCGTGCCTCGGGTTCGCCGAAAGGGTATGCTGATGCCGCTGCGGAAGTTGCAGCCGCAGCAGCCGAAGGCAAACTGCTGCAGCGTTTTGTGCTCGCCATCGTTTCGCGCGACAAAGATGCGCCCGAAGCGGCGCGAATCGACGACGCTACGCGTGAGGAGTACTTCAATTCTGCACGGGATCGCATTGAGAAGCTTGCGATGAAGACGAACAATGCGCTTGCCTGGTACTTGCTGTCGTTGGACAAGAACGATACAAACCTCCTGCAACGCGCAGCATTGGGCGGAAACGTTCAGGCGTTGAACGCCTGGGGTGCGATGCTTGTCAACAATGCCGTGATGCAAGGCAGTTCAACCAATGAGATAGATAGGGCGTTTAGCGAAGCTTTTGGATATTTCAAGCAGGCTGCCGGGAAAGGCGACGCAAACGGACTGTACAACCTTGGAATGTGCCATGCCCGTGGACTCGGTACGCCTCGCAACGATGAAAAGGCGTTCGACTGCTTCCGCAACGCCGCAGAGAAAGGTCACCCTGAGGCGATCAACAACATAGGCTGGTTCTTCCGCGAAGGGCGTATCGTCAAGAAGGATCTTGAGCTAGCCATGAAATGGTTCAGGAAATCTGCGGAATACCGCAATGCGTATGGCGAGTACAATTATGGTCTTGCGCTTCACCGTGGCGAGGGAACCCGCAAGAACGACCGGCTTGCGGCTGAGTATTTCAAACGCGCCGCTATGGGGGGCTGCGTAGAGGCCGTCAACTCCTACGGTCTTGCGCTTCTGCGAGGCGAGGGTGTTGAGAAGAATGTTATGGAGGCGATGAAGGCGTTCGAAAGCGCAGCTTCTGCCGGATTCCCACCTGCCATGGAGAATATTGCCGCCTGCTATCAGAAGGGTGATGGTGTGAAGGCTGACGAAAAAAAGGCCATGCTGTGGCGCATCCGTTCTAAGGCTGCTCGCGGCGACCGTGCCGCACGTGCATGGCTTCTGCAGAATGACAAAGAGAAATGGTGATGAAGAAGGAAGAAAGATCGGGCGCACAGGCCCTTGTTGAATCTCTGACGAAAGCGGGCACGGAGGTGCTGTTCGGATATCCTGGTGGAGCGGTTCTTGACATTTTCAACTGTCTGCCGGATGCGCCGTTCCAATTTGTGCTGGGGCGGCATGAGCAGGGTTGTGTACACATGGCCGACGGATACGCACGTTCCACGGGAAAGGCCGGTGTGTGTCTGGTGACTTCCGGACCCGGCGCGACGAACACCATCACGGGGCTTGCCACCGCCAACATGGATGGCATTCCGCTTGTATGCATTACGGGACAGGTTCCGCTAGCGCAGATCGGCACCGATGCGTTCCAGGAGGCGGACATGAGCGGCATATGCCGCGCGGTCACGAAGCATAGCTTCCTTGTGCAGCATGCGGACGAGATTCCCGAGATTGTAGCCGAAGCGTTTTACATCGCTACGCACGGCAAGCCGGGTCCTGTCGTTATCGACATCCCGAAGAACGTCCAGCAGACCATGACCTCCGCGCAGTATCCGGAGCGTGTTTCTCTCCGTGCATACCATCCAGAGTCCATGGCGACCACTTCCCAGATGACTCGTTTCGCCAAGCTTGTGAACGAGTCGAAGCGTCCCGTCCTCTACGCAGGTGGCGGCGTGATTGCTTCCGGTGCGGCTAAGGATGTCGCAAACCTTGCGCACAAGGCGCAGATTCCCGTGGCGACGACGCTCATGGGGCTCGGTGCCTTCGATGAACGCGATCCGCTCGCGCTCAGGCTCGCCGGAATGCATGGTTCCGCTGCGGCAAACCACGCCATCAACGACGCGGATCTCATCATCGCCCTTGGCGTCCGCTTCTCTGACCGCGTAACCGGCAAGCTTGCCGCATACGCAAAGCGAGCCAAGATCATCCATGTTGACTGCGATCCCAGCTCCATCGGCAAGAATGTCGCCGTCGATCTCGGAATTGTCGCGGACGTCAAGGATGTTCTCACAACCGTCAACTCGCGCATCAAGCCCGCTGAGCACAAAGAATGGCTTGCGCACATCGACGAGTGGAAGAAGAAACGTCCAGTGTCATACAAGCCGATGCACAAGGATGTCATAATGCCCCAGCAGGTGATCGAGTCCATCGACCGCGCCACGAAGGGCAAGGCTGTCATCGTCACGGATGTCGGACAGCAGCAGATGTGGTCCGCTCAGTTCTTCCGCCATAACATTCCGCGCCACTTCCTTACGTCCGGCGGCATGGGTACTATGGGATTCGGAATCCCCGCCGCCATCGGCGCGGCATTTGCGCGTCCCGACCACAAGACGGTTGCAGTGTGCGGCGACGGCGGTGCGCAGATGACCTTTGAGGAGGTTGTGGTCGCCGTTGAGCACAAGCTTCCTGTTACATTCGTTGTGATAAACAATGCATGTCTCGGCATGGTGCGTCAGTGGCAGGAGCTCTTCTACGGCAAGCGCTACTCCGGCTCCATCCTGTCGGTGAAGGGGCGTCTCGCCAATGAACGCCTTGAGCAGGACCTAAAGTACGACTACCTGCCTGATCTGAAGAAGCTCGCTGAGGCGCACGGTGCGGAGACTTACCGTGTGATAGATCCCGCAAAGCTCGATTCCACTATCAGCAAGGCAATCAACTCGAAGCGCACAACTTTCGTCGAGGTCATCGTCGAACCTCGCGCCAACGTGTATCCAATGCAGCCGGGCGGACAGCCGGTGGAAGGGATGATCTACGAATGAAAGAGCAGATACACAGACTGAACTGCTACGTCGAGAACCGTCCGGGCGTGCTAGCTCGCATTGTCGGGCTCATCTCCGGACGCGGCTACAACATCCAGACGCTCTCCGTAGGGCCTACCGAGGACGGTACCGTCTCGCGCATGAAGATCGATGTCCTTGGTGGCGAAAAGGAGATCAACCAGGTGATGC
>JAFXEA010000301.1 GCA_017521065.1 Kiritimatiellia bacterium
CCCGTCGCCTTGATCGCATTGGCGATTTCGGTGTAGCGGACTTTTTCGTTGAGCTTCAGCTTCGACCCTCCGCAGTAGTCGACCTTTATGAAATCGAACCCAAGCTCCACAAAGTGAAGCTGGCAGTCCTCGGCATCATGGCCATAGAGCCCCGCGCCAATGCCGCCCTTGTCCTTGCCGCCAGTCCCGCTGCCGCCCCACATGCTGCCGCACGTGTCGGCGCCCGCATCGGAATATATGCCGGCCTTGAGACCAAGGGCGTGAATTCCGTCCACCGTCGGCTTCATTCCGTTCGGGAAGCGCTCCGGATGGAAACGAAGACGCCCATCCTCTCCATGTCCATAGAAGAAGCCGTCGTCCATGTTCACGTAGAGATATCCGGCGTCCTTCAGTCCGTTCGTGGCAATGGCCTGCGCCGTCTCAAGGATGATGGATTCAGAAATGTCCACGCCGAAAGTGTTCCAGCTCGACCACCCCATGAGCGGACGTATCTTCGGATCTTTCGCCGCCGGGATCTTCGCCGCATCCAAAAGCCGAGCCGCACGCGCCGCCACTGCATCGCGATCCGCTCCCTCCAATCGGCTGAGATTGACATATGCCTTGTTGGCCGCCAGATCGATCTTGATGCGCTTGTCGCACTTCGGGCATTCACGGAATTCAACACGGGAATCCACAGCTGCCACAGATGAAAATGCGACAACTGCCGCCGCCATACCTATGATGCGTTTCTTGTTCATCTCTTTACTGTTTCCTATTTTCTCTTCAGGTTGTTTAAATCGAAAGTACATTATATCAAAGCTTTTCCATATGGCTCAGAATAAGCCGTGCGCCCATCGCTCGAGGTGCCTCAAGCAGCTCACCCGGCGCAAGCGTAACCGGGATCGCTTTCGGGCGGAACGGAATGTCGGCATGCTGCTGCCCGTTCGCCTCTGTCCACAGATTGAAGCCGTCTGCGCTCTCATCATATGAAATCGCCCCGTAGCGAGCGCCGTCAGCGAGCCGCCAATGGGATTCGTTCCACCCTTTCCATACATTGACCGGCATCGGCACGCGCACAGGAGGCGTGGGGCCTCCGGCAACCGGGCACAGAAACACCTTCATTACTGAAAGAGGCTCGCTTCCGATATTCTTGACGGCTATTACCTCCGCAAGAATGTCGGGATCGTTCGGAGCAAGGGTCAAACGCAGCGTAACCGAAAATGCAGGTCCACGGCCCCCTGCACCCTCCAACATGACTGAAGCGCAACCTGTTTTCGGATCCACGCTTCCTTTGACTGAAGAAAGACGCGTAACAGGCGGCCAATCCGGAGCCGTCGTCATGATCCGTGCTCCTAATCTTCCATATATGCGTCCGTCGCGCTCGACTTCATTGACCATTGAAGGAGCGCCCACGCGTCCTGAGAGACGTATACCGGTCGAGTTGGAGAGAGTCCAGGCCGTGCCGTCATTCGTGAATGTCGCAGGCAAGGCCTTGGGAGATCTTCCGGCATCGCGCCTGGCCTTCCTGAAAAAGCGGTCATGCTCGCTCAGTCGCACTTCAGGCCTTTTGACCTGTGTCTTGTGCGGCTTCATAGGCGTGACACGCAGTCTCGGGCCGTCGGCATGAAGGAGGGTAAACATCTTCGTCAGTGCCTGATACGGCTTTCCGTCCTCGCCCACAAGCCCGTAGTTGCAGTCTTCATGGAAATACTTGTCGAATCCGAGCGCGGGCTGATCGACCCACATGAACCAAGCATGCCCAACCATGAAAGGAAGGGAAAGAAGCGTACGGGCGAACATCTCCGCCGCCTCGACCCGTTCGGCCTGCGTACGGAAGCGCTGCCCGGCGCCGTCGGAGCATGGCCTGCCGGCGTCAAGCGCCGAAAAGCTCCATTCGGTGATCAGAAGCGGTGCGCCCACCTTCGCGTGAAATTCCCGGAACACATCGGCGATGGGGCGTCCATCCCTACGGTCGAGAACGATTCCTCGGTCAAGATCCGCCCACGGATAATAGTTGAACGTCACGATATCGCAATGCCGGGCGGCGGCCTTCAGCACAACTTCATGCGCACCCAAGCCGGCGAAACGGCATCCGAGAACCATATGGTTCGGGTCATGGCGGCGGAGTGCTCCGGCAGCAACGGAAAAATAGCGTTCCGCAACGAGGGAAAGAAACGCCACCTTGATTTCGCGGGACACAGACGAAAGCGGCTTCGACAGATCCCACCCTTTTTCCTTCAGAAACGCAAGAAGCGCCTTTTTCGCGGAGTGGCTGTCGGGGTAGGATGCGGCCGCGTCGAACATTCCCTCGTCACGGTTGCGGGAAATGCCGCCCCATGAAAGCTCGTTGTCGAGATAGTAACCGAGAAGATTCCTCTCGTTGCGGTATTTGGCGGCCATCCTGGCGGCGGCGCGGTCCCAAGCCGCCTCGAAATCTGGATGGAACACATTGGGAAATGCACTACCGGGACGGTGAAGCCCTGGCGCAATTGCCTTTTCCTTATCGGCTTCATGCGAAAGCCGATAGCCTACGTTCAGCATAGCGGTGCGGGCGAACCCGCGCGGAGCGAGAAGCTTGTCGTCGCAGCCGGAACCGAGAAAGTTGAACCCCCATTTTTTGAGACGCGCCGCCGTCTCGTCGGCCCAGGCGGCGCGTGACGGATAGTTCGTCTCAACAAAGCGTCCATAGGGCGAATA
>JAFXEA010000302.1 GCA_017521065.1 Kiritimatiellia bacterium
CCCGTGGCGATGAGCGAGAGCAGGATCACGCACTTCGGGAAACGCAGGGCAAGGGAAAGGAATGGTCTGTATATTGCACGCATGATGCGTACGCCCAGAGACACGCCAGCATCATTGGAGTTTGCCGCAGTTTTGCCGCCCCATCTTGATCCGACGCGAAGGATGCGCGAGAGGGCGGGGACCGCCACCCACGCGCAAAGGAGCGACATCGTAAATACGCAGATGTAAGAAAGAGCGAGCGGACGGAAGAAACGCCCTTCAAGTCCTGAAAGCATCAGAAGCGGAATGAACACCATCACCACAATCACCGTTGAGAAAAGAACGCCCGGCGCGACAGACGCGGCGGCATCCGCAATGACCGGGCCGACCGGACGCCGTTCTTCCGGCGGCAGTGCTTCGTTCTCGCCAAGCTTGCGTCGGATGACTTCCGTAAAGATGATTGCCGCGTCCACAATGTCACCGGCGGCGACGGCAAAGCCGCCGAGCGTCATCACGTTCACGCCAAGACCGAACATCGGGAAAAGGGCGAGTCCCAGCAGAGTGGAAAGCGGCATGGTGAACAGCACCACGAGGATTGTCCGCAGTTCGAGAAGGGTCAGCAGAAGGACAGCAATGACGATGATTACGGCGTCGCGCACGACTTCACCGCCGCCTTTGATGGACGCTTCGATGAAGTCTGCCTGACGGTAGGCGTTCGAATGCACCTCAATGCCCTTGGACTTGACCGTCTCTGCGAAATCCGCAAGCGATTTCTCGAGCGCTTTCGTGAGGGCGGGAGTGTTGCCGCCCGACGCCTTCTGTACGGAAAGCACGACAGCCTCCTTGCCGTTGAACGACGCACTTCCGCGGCGCGGCTCTCCCGCCACCGATACGTCTGCGACATCGCCGAGTCTGAGAGAGCCGCCGTTCGCAAGAGGAATGGGCGACAGCCTCAGCGCCTCAAGCGTATCGGCGCGGGCGATCTGCCGGAGCGGAACCTCCTCCCCTGCCACGTTGGCAAGGTATCCTCCGCTCAGGAACGTGCGCGTATCGCGAGCCGCTTCCATTATGTCGAAAAGCGAAAGTCCCGCTTCCGCGATGCGTCTTGGGTCCGCTGCGACACGGTATTCCGGAAGCCTTCCACCGATTACTGCCACCTCTCCTATGCCAGGGATGCCAAGAAGCCGCGTCCGCAGATCGTATTCGGCAATCTCTCGAATCTCCAGTGCCGAAGCGCCGCCTTCCTTGCCGGTGAGCGCGACAAGCATTATCTCGCCTGTTACGGACACAATGGGCGAGATTTCGGCATGTGCCTCATCTGGAAGGGCTTCTTTGACTCGTGCGAGACGTTCGAACACATCGAAGCGCGCCCGAGCTACATCGACATTCCAGTCGAAATCGATCCATACGAACGAAAGTCCTCCGCTTGAGCTCGAACGGATGGTGGAGACTCCGGGGATTCCGTTCACGACGGATTCGATGGGTATTGTGACGAGCTGCTCCACCTCTTCGGCGGTAAGACCGCCTGCTTCTGTGTGGATGGTGACGCGCGGAACCGAGATGTCCGGGAATATGTCCACAGCGAGATTCTGCCATGTACGCAGTCCGATCGCCGCCACAATGAGCGTTGCGGCGAGAATTGTCTTCGGATTGTCGGCGATAGCCTTGAATATTCGTTTCATTTTGAGAGATGAGAGATGGGAGATGAGAGATGGGGTTTGCTTTGCGGCAGGGTTATCCACCCATGGTAGGGCGGTTTGTCCTCAAACCGCCGATGAACCGCGTAGGCGGCGCGTTGAGGACAACGCGCCCTACCATGGTCGCGTGTTTCTGCGCGACCGCTCTTTGGTTTCAGGAACGGAGATGTATCCGCGTTGAATATGAAACGTATGTGCCGCCACTATCGGGCGGAGCTGTTGAAATCGGGCGGATGACCGGTTCGGAAGGGATGGCTGCAATCTGCGGAACCATGGTGCAGACCGGTATCGCCAGTCCGTCGGTCACCGTAGCCGTATCGGTCTGCGGAACGAGGAACTCATCTATCTGAATGGTGAGATGCTTGCATGAATCCTCGGTTTCCGGTTCGGAGCAGTCGTGGCAGTGTTCGCCGCATCCGTCCGGATCGGTATCGCAGAAGCAGATGTTTGCCGTTCCGTTCAGGCAGAATGCAACAGAAAGGAGCGACACGGCTCGAACTGCCGCGTCTCCTACTTTCCTCAATGTACGCAATATGCCCATTGCGGAAAAGTGTACCACAACCTGCTTTCCGCTGTCAAATATGGGACGAAAACACTCTTTACTTATCTCCCATTCCCCATCTCTCAACTATGGTTTTGGCGGCGATATTCGCGCATTGTCATGCCGAAGCGTTTCTTGAAGAGGGTTTTCGCGTGATTTGTGTTGCCGAAGCTACACTCCTTTGTCAGACGTGACGCGGGGATTTTGGATTTTTGAAGCGTTGTCGGCCGGATTGCAAGACGCTGTTCCGTAATGAATCGCCAGGTGTCCCTTGAATCGCCAATTGTTGAGCAAATTGTTGGCTTAAACGATTTATTCCGCAAACAAATCATCCATGGTGACTTGAGACTGCATCACAGAACTATGCTTCCCTTTCTGTACACCATATGTAGTCACATAGGTGACGTGGCAAGGATTTCGTGTGCCAGTAGACAGTTTAAAAGCTGCTGTTTTTCGGCGCATTTCATCCGCTTCGTCCTTGCTGATTGAATATTGCTCTGACGCAAATTTCATCTCGCACAAGTTTGTTACGCGATCTGCACGGTCAATCACAAGATCTATCTGCGCTCCCTTTGCCAATTCAGGTGAAGGAAGACATCTCCATGCAGACTCTTCAGATGCCACACCAGATATGCCAAGAGCTTTTTTTATCTGCCAGCTATGCAAAAGGCATACTCGTTCAAATGCGATTCCCTCCCATGATACACGTTTCTGATCTCTGATAAGATGTGACCAGTGCATTGTGTCGCGTCCGTTGTAATCACGCACAAACCGGAAATAGAACAACGTCAAATTATCGACAAGCTGATAAATGCTGCCTCTGCAGGTTTTCCCAGGCTCTGAATATCTTCGTATAAATCCACTTCGTTCAAGATTTTCAAGGCATTGTGTCAAGGTTCCCGAGCTTTTGGCGTCAGGGATTGTCGCTATAAGCTCCGATCTTGTCAGTCCTGCCTTTTTTGTCCCTAGTGCAGTAACGATCTCTACATACGGCTCTGGATTCTCAAACACCGATCTGTACAGTTTGGAGAACTCATCTTTCAACTCGGCTCCTTCAGAGAAGAAAAGACGATCAATGTTCTGCGATAGGCTTTCGCCTTTCTCCAAAAGGCTCCAGTAGTATGGTGATCCCCCTAGAACCATATATGCCGATACAATGTCTTTTCTGTCCATTGCCACGCCTTCAGACTCCATATAACGTTCGCATTCGGCAAGTGTGAATGGCTGTAGGCAGATCGTTCGATTGGCACGATTGAAAAGTCCACCACGGTTGTGCAGCACCTTCTTGACCATCCATGCTGCGGCACTGCCGCAAACAATCATCACAACATCCGTGCGAGCACTTGCCCATCCGTTCCAGAAATCTGATAACGCCATGACAAAACCAGAGTTTCTTGTATCCATCCACGGCAGTTCGTCGATGAACACAGTCTTTCGCTTATCATCACTTGAAGATATAAGATTCTTTAATTGATCAAATGCCTCAAACCAGTTCTGCGGTCGTTGGCAATTGTATTCGCCTTGACTCTTAACAGAACGCCAAAATGCCGAAAGCTGCTCATTGAAATTACCATCCTCAAGTCCTGTATGCGTGAACGTAAACTTATAGTTGAATGCCTCTCTCACAAGGAATGTCTTACCGACACGACGACGCCCATACACAACAATCAGTCGCGAGCGATCAGATTTCATGCAATCTTTAATGATTTCCAGCTCTTTTTTGCGTCCTATCATATCTCATTCTCCTGTCCGTTCGCGCCATATTATATCATAAAAGTCAAGTTATGGGGATATTCAAGATTCAATATCGCCATAATCAGATTTTTATTACCGTTATGGCGATTATTGAACCGGCGCAATCAGGATCAAATATATCTATTCCATTCCTATCGCCGAAATGGATTCGGTTGAAAACAGGAAAGCTCTCAAAATCGCCAAACATAAGCCAATGATCAAACTCTTTCAGGGTTGCCCCCAGGTGCATCTATTTATTTAAGTCGAAATTCTGAAGGACGAACGCCAAGGTGGTTA
>JAFXEA010000303.1 GCA_017521065.1 Kiritimatiellia bacterium
AGGGCGCATACTGGCAAAGCCAAGGTCTGAAGGTAATACCTTCCGTCGGATGGGCGACGCCGTACAGCTACAGATTCTGCTTTTGCGGAATAGAGCGTGGCGCGCCTGTTGCTGTCACAACGAACGGAAATCGCATGAGCAAGCGCGGCTACCTCCATGGCTACGATGCGATGTTGGATAAGCTCTGTCCGTCCGCAATAATCTGTCTTGGCAAGCCGTTTTCGGAGATGCGGGGCAATATAATTCACGTGAAGTACGACATCTACAGGAGGTGACACATGGGAGGCAACAACACATTTGCGGCTGGCAAAGCCGTCGCATACAGGTGGGAGACGGTCGGCACAGTCGGCGGTGCGAAAGTCCTTGAGTTGAAAGACAAGGGCATGAGCCGAAAACTTCCGGAAGAGGCACACTCCAGCCGTATGTATTTAATGCAACATTCAGACGGTAGCTTTGCGCAGTTGCGCGTCTATGACCACTGGCATCGGCTTAGGATCGAAATAGCATTTCATCCTGAGCGCGACCTTGACAGATCCGGACGGCCTGTGTTACACTACCATGTGTATTCGCAGCCGGGATTCAAGCATGGCAGAGCTCATCGACTTTCTGACAGAAACTACAGACGTTACAAACGGTTTATAGAAGGGAAACTCGACAAATGAAAAAAGGCAACACGAGAGAATTTCTTGAAACAATTGCGGCTCAGGATGCGTGGGTCCATTACAGAGATCGCTTCTTCTTTGTCAATGGATGTTGTTGCGAATGGGATAGGGAAACCGGGAAAGTCATCTGGGCGCATCTTGAGATGTATGAACTCGAGAGCGACCACGGCAGTGCAATCGCCGACGTCTGCTCCATCACCAAGCCGACCGTGCGCGAGGTGATGGATGAGTTCGTCACGATTCCGCTCATCGACGGCAAGACCTTCTGGGAGCTCGAGAACGAGCTCGAGTGGGTGTAGCCTTGTCGTCAAAACCGTCGTTGGCTTATTGGTGCATTTTTGTGTCGCATTGCGCCGTTCATGCATTCTGGGTGGCCTGTGGTGGGGCTTCGGGCGAGTGTATGGATGGTGCAATGCGACCATCGGTGACCATCAATATTTTCGGCACATTCACTTTGGGCGGGTGAAATTTTGGTATAATTCACCCATCTCGCGAGGCTAGGGGGGCGGGCGCCTCCTGACGCGGCGCGGGGTGATAGTCCGGAAAACGGGCAAGTAGTCAGGCCTCTCCGCGCCCTGCGCGGCCGCCGCGAACGCCCCGCCAGACGTTCATCAATGTAGCATCAACGCTACACGTCGTTCAGCAGAAATCTACCACATTTCAAAACCAGAGCGGCATGTAAGCGAAGATGCGTCCGATTGGGCGCATTTTCTCTTTGTGCAGTCTGGTTGGCCTGTGGTAGGGCCTCTGCTGAGTGCATGAAAGGAAATGCGCCCTTTTTATGCATAAATGCGGTGTTTGCGACGGTTATGCGCAGAACTGAGATTTCGTCCGCACCATAATCTCACGCAAAGGCGCGGAAGACACAAGGCATGAAATGGGCGACAATGCGACACTGACATCGGCGAAGAAGGCGAAGCAGGACGAGTTCTACACGCAGTATGCCGACATCCAGACGGAAATGAACGCCTACCTTGAATACGATCCTGCCGTATTCAGGGGGAAGACGATACTTCTTCCTTGTGACGATCCCGAGTGGAGCAACTTTACGCGCTACTTCGCGGAGAACTTCTCTGCGCTCGGACTGAAGAAGCTCATATCGACAAGCTATTCGCCAGAGGCGAAGACGGCAAAGTACGGTTCGCTTTTCGAGTACGCCGCTTCGCAAGACGACGCGACGCCGAAGAACGAGAGAGGCAAGATATTCGTTCTCGACCATGACGTGACCGGTGACGGCAAGGTGAATTTCGAGGATATCGAATGGACGTATCTCAAAGGCGACGGCGATTTCAGAAGCGATGAAGTGAGGAGGTTGCGCGACGAGGCCGACGTGATAATCACCAATCCGCCGTTTTCCCTGTTCCGGGAGTTCCTCGCTTGGATTATTGAAGCTGACAAGCAGTTTTCCATCATAGGGAACCGCAACGCAATAACCTACAAGGAGGTGTTTCCGCTGATCAAGGCGAACAGGATATGGCTCGACAATCCGTTTGTGCGAGGGGCGGGATACTTCAAGTCCTCGATGGAAGTCGACAAGACTCTAAGCTACTACAATTCGCACGACTACAGGGAAGGGTTCATTCGCGTCCCTGGCGTGAGGTGGTTTACCAACCTTGAGCATGGTCGCCGCCACCAGCCGCTGCAGCTTATGTCGATGGCAGACAACATAAAGTATTCGCGGCACAAGGAAGTAAAAGGAGTCGGCTACCAGAAGTACGACAACTACGATGCGATAGAGGTGCCGTTTACCGATGCCATTCCGAGTGACTATGATGGAATCATGGGAGTCCCAATTTCATTCCTCGACAAGTATTGCCCAGAACAGTTTGAGATTGTGAAGTTTCGCACAGGAGATGACGATAGGGATTTATGTATCAATAGCAATTGTCCGTATTTTCGAATACTCATCCGTCATAGAAATGGAGGGCAAAAGTGAAAACCGAACTTCGCACAGACATCACGGTAGGTGATATTTGCAAGGGCTTCTACTACAACACCCTTGAGGGGAAGGGTGTGAGGGGGTGGAGCGGGAAGCTCGTCATCCAGCCCGAGTACCAGCGGAACTACATCTATGCGAACGGGAAGGACGACGTGGCGGTGGTGGATTCGCTGCTGAAGAAGTATCCTATCGGCCTCATCTACTTCCTGAAGAATGGCGACGAGTACGAGGTCCTGGACGGACAGCAGCGAATAACGAGCTTTGGCCGCTTCGTGACGGGTCAGCTCGATGTCCTTGATGCCAACGGAATGCCGCACAAGTTCGACCCTGCGCACCATGGATGGCTGCTCAAGACGCCGCTCACGATCTACATTTGCGAGGGAGAGGGCGATGATCCCGAGGCGGAGATAAAGGACTGGTTCAAGACAATCAACATTGCGGGCAAGCCGCTGAACGAGCAGGAGCTTCTGAACGCAACATATTCGGGGCCGTTCATCACTGCGGCGAAGGCCGTGTACAGCAATTCGACCAACGCGCACATGAACAAGTGGAAGTGGTTTGTCGCGGGGGACGAGAAGCGGCAGGCTGTTCTCGCCGCGGCGCTGGACTGGGTGTCGAAAGGGCATGTCAGGGAGTATCTGAAGGACCACCGCTACAGCGCCGACATATCGGAGCTGACTGCGTATTTCGACAGCGTCATTGCCTGGATAGGCGGCGTATTCAAGGACACCAAGGACGAAATGTGCGGGCTTGAGTGGGGGCGGCTTTACGAGGCATACCACGAGAAGCCCTACGACCCCGACAAAGTGTGGAAGCGCGTCGAGGAGCTTTATGCCGACGCAGACAACGAGATCGTCACGAGCAGACGAAACATATTCGAGTATGTCCTTGGCGGCGAGCGGCATCCTGAGTTGCTGAAGATACGCATCTTCAAGAAGGAGGTCGCAAAGCGTGTCTACGCAAGGCAGACGGCCGAGGCGAAGGCCAAGGGCGTCTCTAACTGCCCGATATGCGCGAGCGGACATCCGGCGAACGCAAAGCGCATCTACGACTTCAGGGAAATGGAGGCCGACC
>JAFXEA010000304.1 GCA_017521065.1 Kiritimatiellia bacterium
ACGGCTCTCTCGATGCTGTCTCCGGTGAAACGGATACGGACGGTGACGGGGTGCTTTTTGCATTAGAGATGGAACTTGGCACAAATCCGCTCTTTGCCGATACATTTGCGCCAGGTGGAGTGGAGAGGTTTGCAGGGGATGGTGTTCTTCAGTACAATCCGAAGAACTTACAGCCGTATATCATACGAAGTGAGCCTGAAGGGAAGCTTTTTGCGACAATATCGAATCTTGTTTCGGCAGGAACGCGAGTTACGACAAAGAGCTACAGTCCGTCAACATCTCAGTTTGCGTACTGGATGCAGGATGGCGTCCGGCAGGCAGATGCTTTAGGGCGTGCGCTGGAGCAGATAACCTTTACCGTACCCGAAAAGGCAATAGAAATCGTTGCCGTCTGTGAACCAGATGCGGCGAAGCGTCAGTTGCTTTACTGGTATGGTTCGGCTGACATTGCCGAGGATTCCGATACGGATGGTGATGGTGTAAGCTTTGCGATAGAGATGGAGCTTGGAACAAATCCGCTCTTTGCAGATTCGTTTGTGCCTGGAGGTGTTGAGTGTTTCGCTGGTGATGGAATACTTCAGTACAATCCAAAGAATCTGCAGTATTACGTCATAAGGAGTAATCCTGAAGGGAAACTCTTTACAACTGTTTCCAATCTCGTTGCAGCAGGTACGAAGGTTACAACGAAGAACTACAGTCCTTCAACTTCACAGTTTGCATATTGGACGCAAGATGGCGTTCGGCAGACTGACGCGATGGGTCGAGCGCTGGAGCAGTTTACCTTTACGGTTCCGGAATACAAAACGGAAGTCGTTGCGGTTACAGTGGAAGATAAGGCGACACGTCTTTCTGAATACTGGTATGGACACGGTAATGTAGCGCAAAGCGATGATACCGACGGTGACGGTGTTTCGTTCGCCGATGAATTGGAGCTTGGAACGAATCCGCATTTTGCTGATTCGTTCGCGCCTGGATTCATCGAACGGTTCACTGGAGATACGCTTGAAGTGAACCTTCAGCCGTATGAACAGGCAGAAGGCGCAGTCATCGACGGCAATTACGTACAGATGTTCACATCGCGCTTTGCTGGAAATGCTGGTGATAGCCTTACTTTCGGCACTTTTGCGGCACCTGCGGTTGTCGACTGGAATGCCGACGGATTGAGCGACTTGCTTATCGTATATAAGGGCGGCGCAGTACTGTACCTGAATGTTGGGACAAAGGATAACCCCGAGTTCAAGACGGAGGCTTTGCCGAAGACGTTCACGGCGGCAGTAGCAGGAATGGTGCGTCCGATACCGGAAGGCGATGGAGCAAAGGGCGTTTACGTTTCTGATGGCGTTGATGGAGATGTGCAGTATTACGATATTGCGCTTGGTACGTGGAGTCGTGCGGATAGGCGCGGTTCTCCGGCGGTGAAGGGCGGCGTTTTGGCGACGCTTGGCGCAGATGGGCGCGTACTGACGAATGCGACATCGTCTCTTTCTCTCGATTTGCCGATTGAAGACGGGATTTCACTGTCGTTCGGCGATGCTGACGCGGATGGCTTAATCGACTTGCTTGCGTCTGACGAATCGGGACGGATCTGGAATTACAAGGGTGTGGTATCTGGAGGTTTTAAACTTCAGGATAAAGTTTGGGGCGGCACAGGTATCGGGTTTGCTGAAGGGCTTGTCATCGCCGCTCTCGACTGGGAAGACGATGGAGACCTTGATTGCCTTTGTGGAACGGCAGACGGCAAGTTGATGCTCCTTAAGAATCCTGAAATCGGGCGGCCTGTAAATCTTGCCGCGTCGACGGGTGCGGATAACGCGCTTTTGACTTGGAGTCCCAACAGTCAAAGCCGCGTGCGCGGATATCGCGTCTATCGAAGCGCGGCAGGCGCAAACGCCTACGAAAGTCTTGTTACTCCGTATGCGCCGCTTCCGACATATCGCGATAAGCCTGCAAGAATCGCTCCTTACGATTACAAGGTTTCGGCGGTGAGCCGTTTCTATACGGCCGGCAACTCTGTGCCTACTGAAAAGGAATCGATTGCAACGGATCCAGTACGAGTGGATTTGGGGGCGATTTCGTTTGTTTGGCAGAATGCCGCTCAATTTGTTGATGAAGAAGTGGAAGTTACGCTTTCCATCGACAACTCAATGGGCGTGTCCGCAGAGGGTGGAGAAATCGTTGTCCGTTATGATGATACGGTTCTTGCCCCGATTGAAGTGCGAGCGAGCGGTTTAACCGAGGGTGTGAAGTTTGCTTCGACTTGGGAGAGTGACGGGGTTTGGCGTGTCATCTTCTCGGGTGGAAATATCGCTTCTGGACAAGGAAAGTTCGTTGTCTTTGCATTCAGGGCAAAGCGCGTTGGAACGGCGGCGGTTTCGCTCGTTTCGGCGGCATTGAATGCCGCGAGCGGCGTGTCGCTCGGTGTTGTGATGCCGGAGAGTTCTGCCTCGGTGGTAATTTCTGATAGACCCGCTGATGAATGCTTGGATGTTGTTCCACCATGGTCGCTCGGAGATATGAACGGTGATGGGCGGCTCACGAAAGAAGACGCGCAGATCTTGGCCCGGCTCAAGCAGTCATCCAAGCCGAAATGGAATGAGCGCGAGTTGCGCGCCGGTGATTTCAACGGGAATGGCAAACTCGACAACGCCGACTATCAGGCGCTTAGGGAGAGACTTAAAAGTCTTGGTGTGTACGGAGGTGTGAAATGAGAGGTTGGATTTGTTTGGTTGCGGCATTTGCAGCAATGGGCGGTTTCGCCTATCAAGTGTCCGTCGGGACCTATGTCGCAAATGCGGGGCGTACGGTAACGGTGCCGGTTGCGTTGGATAGCGCGGCGGGCTTGTCGTATGCGGGAGCGTCGCTTACGTATGATCCGCAGGTTCTTGTGGTCACGAAGGTTGAGGCTGGAACACTCAAGACGATAATGCCGGAGGATTTCGTCACGACATCGACGAATGGTTCGGTAAGTGTGTCGATATTCGGTTCTGGCACAACAAATATAGTGAATGGGACAGGAACAATTGCGTATGTAACGTTTGCCACTCGAATGGGTGCAGAAGGGCGTTATTCCGACATTATCGTCAGTAACGTCGATATTGGCGAGTGTACTGGCGTTAAGGATGTGACGGCAGGGAATCCCGTCAAGACCGTGAACGGCATGGTGCGCGTGATGCGTACAGATGCGGCTGTAGCTCGGCTTGAAGGGGCGCAGACGCTTGCGCCTGATACGGTGCTTGAGTCGATAAAACTCGAAACGGGCGATGCGATTCAGGCGTCGGACGCGCAGACGCCGGTTGTCGTTTCGGGCGGTGTGACGGGGTTGACGGCTGTTCCGGTGATGACGCCGGTGAACGGTTGGGCGAGCGGGCGCTATGCGCTTCTCAAAACGCCGACGGCGGGGCTTACGTTCACGCTTGAGGGCGCGGGCGATGTCGTCTTTTCGCAGGAGACAGTGAACGGCATGACGACTTACTATGCGACGCTTTCCGTGGACGGCGAAATTCCGGTTCTCTGCGAGGATGAAACGCTTTCGGCCGGTGCGCAGAATCAGATCCGGAGGCTCCTCGGTGACAAACTTTCTGGCATTGCGCAGGTTAAGGTGTCGGGGCCGAAGGGATTGGTCGGTATTATCGCCGATATGGGAATTGCTCCCGTCTGTACGATTCTCGGCACGACGCTTGAGGCCGTCTATTCGTTGCCGGAGATCCGCATTACGGGCTTTGAACCGGAAACGGGGATTGTGCGCATCAAAGTGACGCCGGGCGAAGGGAATACCATCGTCTCCGAAATCGCCACCGGGTATCTTCACGTTTACGGGACGGATGATCTGGCGAAGAAGATGGTCTTGATCGAAAAGGTCGGCTACGATTTGACGCCCTATCTCAAGGAAGAGACAAAAGGCGAGGCGGTGTTGAACGTCACGCTCGGAACGCATTCATTCTTCAAAGTCAAGGTTGAGCGGTAACACTGCCCAATCCAACATAGAAAAGTAGGTTCGACCTACTTTTCTATGTTTGCGGATTCAGTTCTGATAATGTCGAGGTGAATGCCACTGCGCCAGAGAACGGTAATGTGAAGTTCATCGTCACGCCGAAGGGCGGCGGCGAAGGGGCTCGCCGCGCGGATGCTTGCGCACCCTTCGGGTTCG